>NZ_JBHSED010000035.1:343765-362778 GCF_042651945.1 Cohnella boryungensis
TGGCAGGCGCGTATAGTCGCGAAATGCGACGATGAGGAGCGTGGAGAGGCGAGGCAGGCGCGCATGGTCGCGAAATGCGCCGATGGGTCGCGCGTAGAGGCGTTGCGGGCGCGTATAGTCGCAAAATGCGACGATGGGTCGCGCGAAGAGGTGCGGTGGGTGCGTATAGTCGCGAAATGCGACGATGAGGAGCGCGTAGAGGCGCGGTGGCGCGTATAGTCGCAAAGTGCGACGATGGGGCGCGCGTAGAGGCGTGGCAGGCGCGTATAGTCGCGAAATGCGACGATGAGGAGCGCGTGGAGAAGCGCGGTGGGCGCGCATGGTCGCGAAATGCGACGATGAGGCGCGCGTAGAGGCGCGGTGGCGCGTATAGTCGCAAAGTGCGACGATGGGCCGCGCGGAGAAGCGCGGCGGGCGCGTATAAATGCAAAATGCGACGATGAGGCGCGCGAAGAGGTGCGGTGGGCGCGTATAGTCGCAAGTGCGACGATGAGGCGCAAGGAGAGGCTTGGTAGGCGCGCATGGTCGCAAAGTGCGCCGATGGGTCGCGCGTAGAGGCGAGGCGGGCGCGTATTGTCGCGAAATGCGACGATGAGGCGCGTGGAGAAGCGAGGCGGGCGCGTATAGTCGCGAAATGCGACGATGGGTCGCGCGGAGAAGCGCGGCGGGCGCGCATAGTCGCAAAGTGCGACGATGGGTCGCGCGGAGAAGCGCGGCGGGCGCGTATAGCCGCAAAATGCGACGATGAGGCGGTAAGATTGCCTCATCGTCACACATGCGTCCAAAAAGAAGCGGCCTTTCCATCACGACGTTGATGATTTTGCGGGCACAAAAGCTGACTCGCAGCTCAAGCTTGTTGCCCGACGCGCGCACGGTACATCTCTTCGCGACACTCCGCGATGCCCGGTTGAAATTGAATCAACGCCTCTTGTCTGGCTTTGCGGACTTCAGCCATCGCCTCTTCGAGCGGAGCCTCCAGCTCGGCGGCATCCGGGGCCGGATTGGCTTCGGCCGCCATGCACAGGCCTGCGACCGTGCCCTGCGCAATTGCGACTTTGGCGCTCTCTACGCCGGTAATATTGCCGGCGACATATAGACGCGACAGCGGCGTTCTCATCCGTTCATCGTGCAAGGGCACATGCCCGCCGAGCTGGGGGACATAGCGGAAAGGGCAGCCGGCAAGGGCTGCAAGCTCCGCCAGCGGATAGAGCCCTCCCGCGAGGCAGACGAAGTCGGCTGGAACAAAGCGCTCCGTGCCTGGAATGACGCTGCCGTCCACGCGAATGTCGGCGAGGGTGACTCCTTCAACCTTCTCCGTACCTACGATCTCAAGCGCGGCTCTCCGCAGCTGCAGGGGCGTATTCCAGATTTGCATCCCTCGTTTCGGATAGCAGGAAAGAACAAGCCGCCGGATAGCGGCGCTGCCCATCAGCGGTGCGCCTATTCGCAGCGTCGGCCTCGGCGCAAGATGCGCGAACCTGAGCAGCGATTCCAGAACGCTGCGGGGATCGGACGCCCGTTCGGACAAAGCGTGTCGGGGAGGGAGCACGATGGCCGAGAGCTCGATCCCCGCAAGACGAAGCTCGGAGACGATAGCCATCGCAAGCACGCTCATGCCGATGACCACGCCTCGGCTGCCGACTTTGACTCTTTGGACGTTGGTCATCACCTGCGCGGCTCCGATGGACATGACGCCGGGCAGCGTCCAGCCGGGTACGGGAACGACCGATTCCGCTGCGCCTGTCGCCAGCAGCAATGCCCCGGCACGGTAGAGCCCGGCAGAAGTCCAAACCGTCCAATCGCCCGATTCCTCTCGCTCAAGACCGGTAACGGAGACGCCGGTGCGAACGCTCGCTCCCGCATGCTGCGCTTGCTCCGATAGACGGTGCGCTTCCCGCAGCCCGTTCCACCAATTGCCTTTGGACTCCTCATGCAATTGTCCCAGCAGCCTGCCGCCCTCGCGGGGGTACTCGTCCAGCACGGTGACGGACATCCCGCACCTTGCCGCCGCTGTCGCCGCCGACAGTCCCGCCGGCCCGGCACCGACGATTAACGCATCGGTTCGCTTCTCTGCATTCATGAATGCTCCTCCTTTTGCCCTGCATGCTGAAAAGGGGTTGGCAGCCGTACGCCGGAGAGAACGACTATTCCCTCGCGAACCGGAGTAAGGCACGCCCGGATGCCGGGAAGTCCGTCAACGGTTACGCGGCATTCCATGCAGTGGCCGATATTGCAGAAGATTCCGCGTGGCGTTCCTTGCTCCTCATGCACCCGAAGCCTGCGGATGCCGTTGGCCAGCAAAGCGGCGGCAACGCTCTCTCCCTCCCTGCAGGCAAACGCTTGCCCGTCGAACTGAATCCGAACGGGCTTTGCGCTCGGCAGATCGCCGAGAACGGGATGCTGCTCGATTCTCCCGCCGCTCATCGGGACATCCCCCATTCCTGGAAGGTCATCGGCCTGACGGGCGCCTGGGCTTTGAGCGGCAGGTCGGTCTCCGCGGCTGCGGGCTCCCGTCCGCCCGCTTGCGCGACAATCTGTTCGATAAGCGGCCTGCATGTTCTGCCGCCGCAAGCGCCCATCCCCGCCCTTGTTCGCAGCTTCGCCTCTCTGGAGGAGCAGCCGTGCTTTCTGACGGTATTTGCAAGCTGGGCGAAGGAAACCTCCTCGCAGCGGCATACAATAAAATCCAATTCGCTCATGTTTGTTCCTCCTCTGCGTGCTGCTTATAGTAGAGCAAAAAACGTGCCAAGAACCGCGCGCTGCCGTCTGCCGAAGCTGGCATGCTTTTTGCAGGAGGATAAGAGAGGCCGCGCTTCGACAGGCGCAGTCGCCAAAGAAGGAGAGAATGCTTATGTCCAGCTTGAGAGAACAACGTCTGGAGCGGCTTCGCGAAAAGCTGCGAGAACGGGGATGGAACGCCGCGCTTCTGACTTCTCCGGTATCGCTGGGGTATCTGACCGGCTATTCATCGGACCCGATGGAACGGTTTTTGGCGCTCTGGGTTCCGGCCGAGGGCGAGACGATCTTATTCGTGCCGGAACTGGATAAAGCCAAAGCGGCTGCGGCGGAAAATATCGGGCGTTTCGTCCCGCTTGCCGACAGCGAATCCCCTTACGGGGCGCTGAGCAAGGAGATTGGGGAGCAGCCCGCGCGCTGCGGAGTGGAGAAGAAGACGTTGACCCTGCATGCAGGCGAGCAATTGGCGTTGCTATGGCCAGGGACGCGATGGGAGGAAATCGATAGCGCGCTGAGCCGCATTGTCGGTTGCAAGACGAGAGAGGAAGCGGAGACCGTCCGCCAAGCCGCGCATATCGCCAACGAAGCTGTCGAAAGGGCTTTGGCCGATTTTCGGATCGGCATGACGGAGAGGGAGATTGCGGAGCGGATCGTGCGGCAGATTAGACTGCTGGGCGGTGACGGCCCGGCGTTCTACCCTACGGTGCTGGCAGGGGAGCGCGCAGGGCTGCCGCACGGAGAAACCGGCGATACGGCTGTGCGCGAGGGAGATTTTCTGCTGATTGATATGGGCGTTTCCTTGGACGGCTACTTGTCCGACATGACAAGAACGCTGCTGGTCGGGCAGGGAACGGCGGAGCAGGAGCGCATGTACGAAGCGGTTGCGGAAGCAAACCGGCGGGCAATCGAAGCCATTCGCCCCGGCGTTGCGCTACGGGCCATTGACGCAGTCGCCCGTTCATGGATCGAGGCGCAGGGGTTTGGCGAATATTTCATTCACCGTGTCGGGCACGGGCTCGGAAGGGCGATTCACGAGGAGCCCTCGATCCACGGAGGCAATGCGGACATCATCGTTCCGGGGATGCTGTTCACGATCGAGCCGGGCGTGTACGTACCCGGGGGCGGCGGCGTTCGAATCGAAGATGACGTCTATGTAAACGAATACGGGGAAACGGAGCGGCTGACGGATTTCCCCCGCGAGCTGCGGAGGCTGTAATCTTCCGCATCAGTTCTCCGAGGCGGAGCTTCCCAGCTTGTTGTACAGCGAGACGCGGGAGATGCCGAGCCGCCTGGCAGCCGCTTGCTTGTTGCCTTGAAACAGCTCCAGAGCGAGCGAAATATAATTTCTTTCCACGCGGGCCAGCCACTCTGGCAGCGTGCCCTCGGACGGAAGCGTCAGATTCGCGCATTCGGATTCGTAATGGGCCGATATCGCGCAATTCCGAAGCCGAGGAGGCAAGTCGGCGCTCAGGGCTTCCCCGTTCTCGGCGAATACGACAAGCCGTTCCGCCGCGTTCCGAAGCTCCCGGACGTTGCCGGGCCAGTCGTAAGAGGATAACGCCGCAAGGATCGGTTCGCCGAGGGGCGCGACAGGCCTGCCGTATCGCTCGCCGAATTCCTGTACGAAGGACAGGGCGAGCGGGCCAATGTCCGCTTGGCGCAAGCGTAGCGGAGGGATGTCCAGCGTAATTGCGCTCAGCCGATAGTAGAGATCCTCGCGAAACAGTCCCTGATCGAGCAGCGACTGCAGATCGCGATTCGTTGCGGCGATGAAGCGGCAGTCGGCCTTTGCGATCCGGGTACCGCCCACCGGATAATAGGCCCGCTCCTCCAGCACGCGCAGCAGCTTCACCTGCATGTCGAGCGGAAGCTCGCCGATTTCGTCGAGGAACAGGGTTCCTCCCCGCGCGAGCCCGATTTTGCCGGGTTTGCCGCGAGCGTCGGCCCCGGAGAACGCTCCCTTCTCGTAGCCGAACAGCTCGCTTTCCACAAGGGAGGCCGTCAACGCGCCGCAGTTGATTGCAATGAAAGGCGCGGCTTGCGCCTCGCGCATGGCGTGAATCGCTTGGGCGAAGCGCTCCTTGCCGACGCCGGTTTCGCCGGTTAACAGAACGGTCGAGGATACGCCGCCCAGCTTGCGGGCTTGATGAACGGCTTCGAGAAAGACGGGGCTTACGCCAAGCATTGAGGCAAAAGGATCGGGATGCGAAGAGGCTGAAGTCTGGGACATGGAACAGCTCTCCATTCAGAAAGGGATTGTAAATAAAACGATACACTCGTTCTGTTGTGGTGTAAATCATATTTTACAAATTGACGAGATACTTAACATGGCAGGGGGAGAACGCATGACCTCAAGCATTTCGGTCGACGTAGCGATTATCGGCGGGGGAATCGTAGGCATGTCCGTCGCTTATTTCGCGGCGAAGCAGGGATTATCCGTCGCGGTATTGGAGAAAGGCGAGATCGCTCAGGGCACTTCCTCGCGCTGCGACGGCAACATTCTCGTAATCGACAAGGAGCCGGGCTTCGATAGCCTCATGTCGTTGGAAAGCCAGAAAATCATAGCGGAGCTGACTCGCCAGCTTCCTCAGCCTTTCGAATATCGCGCCCCGGGAAGCCTGTTCGTCTGCGAGACGGAGGAGGAGCTTGCGGCGGCCAAGATGTGGG
This sequence comes from Cohnella boryungensis, assembly GCF_042651945.1. Taxonomy (NCBI): domain Bacteria; kingdom Bacillati; phylum Bacillota; class Bacilli; order Caryophanales; family Paenibacillaceae; genus Cohnella; species Cohnella boryungensis. The sequence continues at coordinate 349,169 of NZ_JBHSED010000035.1, forward strand.
TCGATCGCCAGAGGGCGCTGGGCTTGCCGTTTCGCATGCTGGATCGCGCTGACATCCGTCAGGAGTCGGCGTATTTTGCAGACGATCTGGTCGGAGGGCTGGAATGCGCCTCCGATTCGACCGTTAATCCGTACATGCTGACCTACGCTTTGGCCGAGGGGGCTGCCGCGCACGGCGCTGCAATGCATCTGCGCACCGAGGTACGCGGAATCGCCAGGTTGAAGGGCGGCGGGTTCGCCGTCGACACCGACCGCGGGAGCTGGATTGCCGACAAGCTTGTCAACGCGGCTGGCTGCTGGGCGCCGCATCTTGGCCGAATGCTCGATATCGATATTCCGATCGTTCCTCGCAAGGGACACTTGATCGTCGCTTCGAGACAGCGGCCCGTCGGTCTTCGCAAGGTAATGGAATTCGGTTATCTGATGTCCAAATTCGGAGGCTCCAGACGTGTGGACGAGGAGACGGAGCGGTATGGCGTAGCGCTCGTATTCGAGCCTACGGAGAGCCAGAATTTCTTGATCGGATCGAGTCGGGAGTTCGTCGGCTTCGATACGTCCGTTCGCCCGCAGGTCGTGCGGGCGATGGCTCGGCGCGCCATGCGCTTCTATCCGGGCATTGCTGATTTTCAAGTGATTCGCACTTATACGGGGCTGCGTCCCTGGACCCCCGATCATCTTCCGATTGTGTCCGGCGTGGACGAGATTCCAGGCTACTATATTGCGGCGGGGCATGAAGGCGACGGAATCAGCCTGGCCGCGGTTACCGGCAAGCTGATGAGCGAGCTGCTGACGGAGGCGGCCGGCACCTGCGTGCCGACGGAGCCGCTTCGTTACGACAGATTCCGGGAGAAGGGAGCGTGAGTTGGAATGCGCGCGAACAGGGTGTTCAGAACGATAGATACGCATACCGGAGGCAATCCCACCCGCACAGTGCTGAGCGGCTTGCCCCGGTTAACCGGCCGTACGATGGCTGAGAAGATGCAGGATATGAAGCAAAATCACGACGAGATTCGCAGATTGCTGATGTTCGAGCCCCGAGGACATGAAGTCATGTCCGGGGCCTGCTTGACGGAGCCATGCGATCCTGCAGCCGATGTCGGCGTCATCTTCATTGAGACGGGCGGTTACTTGCCGATGTGCGGCCATGATACTATCGGGTTTTGCACGGCATTGGTCGAATGTGGGCTAGTGCCGGTGCAGGAGCCGACCACGCTTATTCGCCTGGATACGCCGGCAGGACTCGTGCGTGCCGAGGTGACGGTTCAAGAGGGGAAAGCGGTACGCGTCTCTTTTCGCAATATACCGGCATTCCTGTACGGTAGCGTGACGGTGCGAGTGGAGGAACTGGGCGATGTTGTATGCGATATCGCTTACGGCGGCAATTTTTACGCGATTGTCGACGCGGGTGCGCTCGGCTTGAAGCTGGAGCCCTCCAATGCGGGAGCGATTGTCGAGACCGCGAGGAGAATTCGGGCGGCCGTGAACGAGCAAGAGCAGGTGGCGCATCCGGAAGCGCCGTATATCCGGGGGGTCACGCACGTTGAATTTTACAGCGATCCGCGGAACGCCGAGGCGGACGTGCTGAATACGGTCGTTGTGCCGCCGGGAGGCATCGACCGTTCGCCCTGCGGCACGGGCACGTCAGCCAAGCTGGCGACGCTGTATGCACAAGGCAGGATCGGGCAGAACGAGCCGTTCGTGCACGAGAGCATCGTCGGTTCCCTGTTTTATGCGCGCGTGCTGGAGGAAACCCGGGTTGGCGGACTTCCGGCCGTAATTACGGAGATTGCCGGAGCGGCCTGGGTCATGGGCATGCACACCTTTTACTCGCAGGAGGACGATCCTCTTAATGAAGGTTTTCTATTTCTTGCAATGGACGAAGCCCCCCACTAGGAGGATATCGAATGCAAATCTCTCATATGATGGACACGGTTGATCTTCATGCGGCAGGCTGGCCGCTAAGACTTCTGAGGGCGCCGATAGGCGGGTCAACCGGCGAAGAGCTTCAGGAGGAGGCAAGGCGGCTATGGGAAAATAAGCGCTCTGTCGTTCGCTGGCTGCAACGAGAGCCTAGAGGCCATGCGGCGATGCGGGTTGCCATGCTGGATGCCAGCCGTACGGACTTAGCGAAGCTGATCGTCTGCGATTCGGAGGGGCCGTGTCGAGGGGACGCCTTGGACGTTCTGTGCGCCTTGACGGCGATAGCCGAGCTTGGCTGGGAGCATAAGATTCCGGCGGCGGTAGCGACGTCCGGGCATGTCTATCGAACGGCAAGGACGCAGCCGGGGCAAGACGGTCTTGCGAAACCCGGAATCAGTCTGCAAGGAGAGCCGGCGGAGTGCGAGGAGCTTGGCGCGAGGCTTCAATGCGCAGGACGAACATTTGATGTGGATTTGGCAGCCTGCGGATGCGGCTATATCGTCTTGGACGCAGCGGAGACAGGGGTATCCCTATCCCTGGCAAGCCTGAAGGAATTACACGAGCTGGCTTCCAGCCTGCTTGCCGCCTATCGCGGATCGTTCGCAGCGGATACCCCCGGAAGGCGCGTCGTTCTGACAGACAGATTGCGCCAGCCTGAAGCGGCTTGGCGAATGGCCGCGTTCGCGGAGGACGGCAGGCTGATGCGCGCGCCTGAAGGCGGCGCGATCGGTGCGGCGCTGGCGGTTCTCTATCGGAAAGGCGAGATTTTGAGAGGGAAAGAAGCGGTCGTTCAATCTCTGGCTGGCGGCTGGCTGCGAGCGTCGTTGCAGGACACCTCGATATTGCGGGACGGCCGCCAGATGGATTGGACGCTGCAGGGTCGGGCGTTCGTAACCGGATCGCAGCGGTTCCTCGTTGATCCCGCCGATCCTTTGGCCGATGGATTCCTGCTGCGCTAGGCTCGCAAGCGGTTATTGAATGTTGAGATGCTTGCGGTAATAAGCGTTCCGGTATCCGGTCGGCGTAAGATTCTCGTATTTGCGGAACAGCCGGATAAAATATTTCTCGTCGGCCATGCCGATATCGAAAGCGATCTGTTTGACGGTGCGGTTGGAGCTGGCGAGCAGCGATTTGGCTTTGGCCATTTTCTGCACATGGATATATTCCTGCAGGTTCATGCCCATCGTGCGCTTGAACAAACGGGACAGGTAATCCCGGTTGTAGCCGTATTGGCCGGCGATGGAAGAGACGGTTAAAGGCTCGGCGGCATGCACGCGTATCCATTCCACGATAGAGGCCACAAGAGGATCGGGCGCATAGCCGCCGTCGCGGGAATGGGCGGTTACCGCCTGCTCGGCAAGCTCGATCACGAGACTGGTAGCCGAGTAATGCAATGCCGGGGGGTAATGCAGATTGGAGCTGGCGATATGCTGAAGCTGCTGGAACAGAATATCGACCCGTTCCATGCTGCTTAACCGGAAAAACACGGGGAGCATGAGAGCGCTGCCATGAGCGGATAAAAACTGGTTCGAACGTCGAAGCAGCATAGCTTGCTCCCACTCGCTCTCGCCGCAGAACTGCGTCCCGCCATTGCACAAGTAATGGAACCAGTAGAAGGAAATCGCGCCTTCGCTGGAGCGATAGCCGAAATGAGGCGCATTCGGGGCAATCAGAAGCGCCATGCCGGGCTCGACGGCGTAGCGCTCGTCGCCTTGTCCGATGTGAAGCGTGCCTCTCACGCCGATGATGATTTCGTAGCTGTCGATGGTTCGGCTGGAATGCGTCCACGAGGTAGGAGAGTGGAACTGGCCTGAGGAAAGGAATTGCAGCGGTTTACGGATGTCGAATTTCGCGAATCGCAAGGCAGGCTCTCCCTTCCGTCGGTCAATCGGATAGGGATAATTATACAGGAACGACTGCCCATCCGTAACTGCCCTGACGATTCTGGGAAAAGTTTTGTTCTTAAGGCGATCCAGGGCTTCGCCCGTCCCGCTCCGGTAGCTTCCATATCGGAGCGGGACTTTTATATTATAATGAAGAGAAGTATGACAAGAGGGAAAGCGACAGTCCGAACCCGGAGGGAGGCATCGGGCTGTCGCTTTATATTCGCCGGCTTGAACGCCCAGCGCAGCATTCTCATACAATGTAGCACCTATACGGAGGACTGGGGAGTGGCTCTGGTGCACATTGAATTGACTGCGCTTCACTGGGTGTACTTGGCTTTCATTGGATTTATACTTGCGCTGCTTGTTAAGCGAAGGGACACGACGCTCGTCTGCGTCGCGGGGATTTTTACGCTGGGATTGCTCGCTACGGCAAGCTTGGACGGCTCGGTGTCGGGCATATTCAACAGCTTCATCTACGCGACCAAAGAGCTGCTGGGAACGATCTTCATCATTTCGATTATCGTCGCGATGAGCCGCGTGCTCATTCTTACAGGCATCAATGAAGCGATGATCCGGCCGCTTACGGGATTTCTGCGAACGCCTGCGATGGCCTTCTGGGGAATTGGGCTTATTATGCTGGCGACCTCGCTTTTCTTCTGGCCCTCCCCCGGCGTGGCGCTGATCGGCGCGGTTCTGCTGCCGGTCGCAGTGCGGGTGGGACTGCCGGCTCTTGGGGCGGCGATGGCAATGAACTTGTTCGGGCACGGGATCGCGCTCTCGGGCGACTATATTATCCAGGGCGCGCCGAAGCTGACCGCGGATGCGGCAGGACTGCCCGTATCCGCGGTGATGGCCGCAAGCGTTCCTCTGGTGATCGTAATGGGAGCGGTTACGACGATTGCCGCCTACTGGCTGATGCGCAAGGATATGAGCAGCGGCAAATGGAAGGACGGACGGGTTGAAACAGTTGCCGCACCTGAGTCTGGAGCTTTAATCGTTTTGACGCAACCGGTGAAGAGAGCTCTGGCGATTGTCATTCCGCTGCTGTTCGCGCTGGATGTCGCGGTCATGCTGGCCTTCCGGCTTCAGGGCGGAGACGCGACGGCATTGATCGGAGGGACGGCCGTCGTCATTCTGATCGGGGTTACGATGCTGGCCCATCGAAATCAAGGGCTGGAGCAAACGACCTCTTATTTGATTGAAGGCTTTCAGTTCGGATTTCGGGTGTTCGGCCCCGTCATTCCGATTGCGGCCTTTTTCTATCTCGGGGACGCGGCGTTCGGAGAATTGTTCGGCGGCGATGCGCTGCAGGGCTCCCATGGCATCGTCAACGATATGGGCGTGGCTCTGGCGAATGCCGTGCCGATGAACGGCACGGTCGCATCGGTTACCCTGACGGTGACCGGCGCGATTACGGGTCTTGACGGCTCCGGCTTCTCCGGCATATCGCTGGTAGGCTCGATTGCGCACATGTTCTCGGCGGCCGTCGGCAGCGGCGCGGCGACGCTGACGGCGCTGGGACAGATCGCGGGAATCTGGGTTGGCGGCGGTACGCTGATTCCGTGGGCGCTGATTCCTGCTGCGGCCATCTGCGGAGTCAGCCCGTTCGAATTGGCAAGAAGAAATCTGAAGCCGGTGCTGATCGGACTTGCGGCGACGACGGTCGTTGCGATCTTTCTCGTCTGACGAGTGAACCGATTGGCCCCCTGCGGCATCTAACTGATATAGTCATCCAAAACCATGCGGGAATTCATGGACGACGGGAGGTGATTTCTTGTCTGAACTGGCATGGAAAACGGATGTTCAACTGGCCTGCGCCGGGGACAGGGACGCGTTCGCAAGACTGATTCGCGCGATGCAGAACGAGCTCTACGGGATGGCCAGGACGCTGCTGAGCAAGGACGAGGATTGCGCCGACGCGATTCAGGAGGCGATTCTTAAAGCTTATCGCAGCGTAACGCGCTTGCGGGAGCCGGCTTTTTTCCGGACGTGGCTGTTTCGGATTCTCATACGCGAATGCCAGCAGCTGTACCGCAAGCAGCGGCGTTCCTCTCCGTCGGACCGCCTGCCGGAGCGTGCGGCTCTGCCGGAGCAGCCTGATCTTGACTTAAGGGAGGCGGTTAACCGGCTGGACGAGCCCCTGAGGACGCTCGTGAAGTTGCATTATTACGTGGACCTGCCGCTCGCGCAAATCGCGCTGATGCTGGACGTCTCCGAGGGAACGCTGAAGTCGAGGCTGCATCGGGCAAGAAAAAAGCTGGCCGGATGGCTGAATTTAGTGGAGAGCGGGGAACTGGGTTATGAGTGCTAAAGAGCTGGAAGGCTTATTGAGGACGATGAAGCGGCCTGAGACAACTGCTGTCCCTCCGCATGTGGCCGTCAGGATCGAAAGCGCGCTGCAGCAGCTGCCGGATCGTCGGTCTTTGCGGAGAAGAACGGTACGGCTGCGCCGTCTCGCCGTCGGCATTGCTGCTATCGCGTTGTTCGGAGGAGCTTTCGCCGGTTATGAGGGCTATATGAACAATCGCGCAACGCCGACTGTCGACGAGCCTGTACAATCCTTTATGAGCGCGGGCGCCGATCGCAGCGATGTCATTCGGGAAAGAGCGGCGCTCGGGGCATTCGCCAAGGAAGGCTCAGAGACGGCAGAGGGAAGCGTGACGAATCAGGGCATTACGCTGAAGGTCGGAAACATCGTCTTCGACGGACGCGAGCTTGCCTTCCGATACTCGGTAGTTGCGGAGTCGCCGCTTGAGAGCTTTGCCCTGGAGGCCGAAATCAAGCTGAACGGAGTTGTCGTCGGCAGTCTGGGCTCGAATCCCGGGGGAACGCTGGCAAAGCTGGGCAATAGCTATGAGCGATTGGAATCTGGGGCATACGAGGGCGTCGCTTGGACGGAATATTTGGCGTACAAAGCGATTCCGTCTCAACGGCAATTGAAGCTGACAATAGAAGCGACGAAAATCGGAACGGTATCGGGACGGTGGTCGCTTGACGTACCGGGGGAATACGTATCGCAGCGGACTTACCTGGATTCGCGGGAAAGCCGAACGAGCGAATACGGCACGATCGAGCTGTACGGCGTCGCGCTGTCGGCCTTGTCCACGAAAATCGATTACAGCTTTACCGAAGGCAAGCTGAAGTCGTACGAGAGAGTCGGGGTCGACGTGATCGACGATACCGGGTTCCGATACGGCGCAGCGGTGTTTAACTTCTCGCAATCGGACAAAGCTTCCGGACCTCCCAGCTATCCGCCTGCGGCTCGCGAGGCGAAGCGTCTGATTATTCGTCCTTTTTATTACGATGCAAGGCTGGATTACGACCAGAATGTGCAGCTCTTCAGGACGACAATGGCCGATCGACCGACAGAGCACCAGCCTCTGGCCGTTCCGATGGGCGAAGCGGGGCACGTCTATGTTACGGACATCGAATATTTGCCGGATCAGACGGTAATCCATTCCTTTGTCAAGCCGGAGGACTCCGGGGGCGGCTATAAGCTGGAGGACGAGAACGGCCAAGAGGTTCCTTTTGTCACGTGGGGAGCCGGGGGGATCGCTCGCTTCGGCCCGGTAGAGCCGGGAAGCAAGCTGACATTCGTCAGTCGTCCCTATGCCCAAAAAATCTACCTGCCCGCAATGGAAATACGCGTCGATCTCCCTTCCTCCTGACTGTGCTATAATATAGAAACAGAATGGCATAGAGGAGAGGTACCTTACAGATGCAAGCTACGATCGCTTTAAGGGAATGGGCTGTCGCCGTCAAGGCGCTGGAATCGGGGAGACAGATTATCGTTCTGCGCAAGGGCGGCATCGCCGAGGAAACCCGGGAGTTCAAGCTGGAAAGCCCGCGCTTCTATTTGTTTCCTTCATTCGAGCATCAGCGTCCGGAATTGGTGCTCCCGGAAGCTTCGGAGACGGTCCGTCTCACGGAGGCCGAGGCGGCGGAGCTGCCCGGACAGATAAGGGTCGATTCCTTCGCGGAGGTCGTGGAGGATATCGAGGTGACCGACGCGGAGACGCTGAGCCGCCTGGAGGGGCTTCATATTTGGACGGAGGATTACGCGGAGGAGAGGCTGAAGTGGAAAAAGACGAAGCCGCTGCACGTTCTTGTGCTCCGGGTGTATCGACTAGATTCGCCGCAGACCCTTCCGATGAGAGACAGCTATGCCGGCTGCAAATCCTGGATCCAATTGGAGGATATCGTCGCCTCGCCGCGAACGCCGGTGATGAGCGATGAGCAGTTTGAACAGCAATGGCAGGAAGTAAGGAAACGCATTCACGGCTGACCAGACGAGCAAATCGGACCGCTTTCCCTAGATAAGGGGGTCCGGTTTGCTTTTTTGACGCATCTTTCATAAAATTATTATTGAGAATCAGTGAGAATCAAATTAAAATAATTATAAACAAGGATTTATTTTAAGCGCAGCTTTCGATAGAAGCCGCCTTGAGTAATTCCTTATAGAAACTTGGAGGTTAGAGAATGTCTACACAATTCGAGATTCAAGGGCTGAAATCGTCCATAGAGGGTAAAGAGATTCTGAAAGGAATCGATTTGAAAATCAAGGGCGGCGAAGTGCATGCGATCATGGGACCTAACGGCACGGGGAAAAGTACGCTGGCTTCCGCGCTGATGGGCCACCCGAAATACGAGGTGACCGAGGGTTCGGTTCTGCTGAACGGCGAAGACGTGTTGGAGATGGGGGTAGACGAGCGCGCTCGCGCGGGTCTCTTCCTCGCGATGCAATATCCGAGCGAAATTACGGGCGTCACGAACGCCGACTTCCTGCGCAGCGCGATCAACGCGCGCCGCGAGGAAGGCAACGAGATTTCCTTGATCAAATTCGTTCGCCAGATGGAAGGCAAAATGAAAGAGTTGGAGATGAATCCGGAGTTCATGCACCGTTACTTGAACGAAGGCTTCTCCGGGGGCGAGAAGAAGCGCAACGAGATTCTGCAAATGATGCTGCTCGAGCCGAAGCTGGTCATTCTCGACGAGATCGATTCCGGTTTGGACATCGACGCCTTGCGCATCGTCGCCGAAGGCGTGAACGCCATGCGTGCGGAAGATCGCGGTTTCCTGATCATCACTCACTACCAAAGACTGCTTAACTATATTACGCCCGATTTCGTGCATGTCATGATGCAGGGAAGAATCGTCAAGTCCGGCGGGCCGGAGCTGGCTCAGCGTCTTGAGGCGGAAGGCTACGATTGGGTTAAAGAAGAACTGGGCATCGTCGACGAGACCGTCGGCCAAGCCTAAGGGGAGGTGCAAGCAACGATGAGTACACCAACTACCTCCTTCGGCCGCGAAGCGGCTGCCGCGCTCTCCCGCAGCAAGAACGAGCCGGCATGGCTCGTGTCCTTGCGCGAGGAAGCCGGGCAACTGGCGACCGAGCTGGCGCTGCCGAAGCCGGAGAAGCTCCCGCTGACGCGCTGGACGCTGGATCAATACGGGGCGAACCGTCCGGGACAGCAGGTTGCATCCGCATCGGATTTGCCTGCTCCGATCGCCGCATTGCTGACTGAAGAGAACAACGGGGCGTTAATCATTCAACATAACTCCTCCGTTATCTACACGCAGCTACCGGAAGAGCTTAAGGCGCAAGGCGTCGTGCTGACAAGTCTGGAAGAGGCTGCTCGTTCCCACGAGGACTTGTTCCGCAAGCACTTCATGACCGCCTATACGAAGGACGAACACAAGCTTGCCGCCGTTCATGCGGCCTTGTGGAACGGAGGCGTATTCCTGTACGTGCCTCGCGATGTGACGATTGAGGCTCCCATTCAGGCGATTCTGTTCGCCGACGATGCGGAAGCGACGTTCATGCCGCACGTTCTGGTGATCGCCGACAGCAACAGCCGCGTCTCCTTCGTTGAGCGGACGGCTACTTCTCTCGGAGAGACGACTTCGACGCTACTGCATAACAGCGCCGTGGAAGTGTTCACGAAAGCGGGCGCGGTCGTGCAATACGCCGCCGTGCATGAGCTTAACGACAGCGCGATCGATATCGCCTACCGCCGCGCCATTCTGGACAACGACTCCCGTATCGAATGGATCGTCGGCGATCTGCACAACGGCAATGCCGTTACGGATACGAAATCCGTGCTTAAGGGCAACGGTTCGACATCCGATTCGAAGATCATTACCGTCGGACGCGGAAGCCAGCGCATGAGCTTGACGACGCAAGCCGTCCACTTCGGTCGTTCGACCGAAAGCGATATGATTACCCGAGCCGTAATGAAGGAAGAGGCGACGGCGATCATTAACGGCGTCACGAAAATCGAGAAAGGTGCGACGAAGGCGAACGGCCAGCAGACGGAGAAGGTTCTGATGCTGAGTCCGAAAGCGCGCGGCGACGCCAATCCGATTCTTCTGATCGACGAAGACGACGTCAAAGCCGGGCATGCCGCGAGCGTTGGCCAGGTAAACGCCGATCAGATCTATTACTTGATGTCCCGGGGAATTTCCCGCAGCGAGGCGGAGCGTTTGATCATACACGGCTTTCTCGATCCGGTCGTCTCCGAAATTCCGCTTGAAGGGCTGCGCGAGCAACTGCATCGCATCCTAGAGAGAAAGCTGGGCTGATCATGGACCCGATCGCTTTAAAATCGGAATTTCCGATTCTTCATCAGGATATTAACGGTCACCCGCTCGTATACCTGGATAATGGCGCCACGACGCAGAAGCCGCGCTCGGTCATTGAAGCGGTCAAGCGCTACTATGAGTGGGACAACGCCAATGTGCACCGCGGCGTGCATACGCTCGGCTCGCGCGCTACGGATGCCTATGAGGGCGCGCGGGAGAAAGTTGCCCGTTTCCTGAATGCGGCTTCCTCTCGTGAGATTATTTTTACCCGCGGCACGACTGCGGCCTTGAATATCGTAGCGTCCGGGTATGCTCGTCAGACGCTGCGCGAAGGCGACGAGATCGTCATTACGCCGATGGAGCACCACAGCAATCTGATCCCCTGGCAGCAAGCCGCCAAGGCGACGGGAGCTACGCTGAAATATATCCCGCTGCAGCCGGACGGCACGATTGCGCTGCAGGACGTGGAGACGACGGTGACGGAGAGAACGAAGATCGTCTCCATCACCTACGTGTCCAACGTGCTCGGAACGGTCAATCCGATCGGGAAGATCGCCGAGATCGCGCATCGTAAGGGCGCCGTGCTTGTCGTAGACGGCGCGCAAAGCACGCCGCACATGAAAGTGGACGTAAGGGCGCTGGATGTTGATTTCTACGCCTTCTCCGGACATAAAATGTGCGCTCCGACCGGAATCGGGGCACTCTATGGCAAGGCGCAGCTGCTGGAACGGATGGAGCCCGTGGAGTTCGGCGGCGAGATGATCGATTTCGTCGAGCTGCACGACTCGACTTGGAAAGAACTACCGTGGAAGTTCGAGGGCGGTACGCCTATCATAGCAGGAGCGGTCGGTCTTGGAGCGGCTATCGATTTTCTGGAGCAGATTGGGCTGGAGAACATCGATGCGCACGAGAAAAAGCTGACCCGCTACGCGCTGGAGAGGTTGTCCGCGATTGCAGGCCTTAAGATTTACGGGCCGCTCGTGGAGCGTGCCGGGCTCGTTACCTTTAATCTGGGGGACGTTCATCCCCATGATGTCGCGACTGTACTGGATACCGACGGAATCGCAGTTCGGGCCGGCCACCACTGCTGCCAGCCGCTCATGCGCTGGCTGAACGTCTCCGCGACGGCAAGGGCGAGCTTCTATCTGTACAATACCGAGCAAGATATCGACCGGCTGGCCGAGTCTCTGGTTAAGACAAAGGAGTTTTTCGGTGATGAGTCAATTAGATGATTTGTACCGCCGCGTCATTATGGATCATTACAAGACCCCCCGCAATCGCGGCGAGCTTCAAGAAGGCTCCGTCACGGTGAATCTGAACAACCCGACGTGCGGCGACCGGATTTCCCTCCAATTGCAGTTGGAGGACGGGATTGTCCGCGACGTGAAGTTCACAGGGGAAGGCTGTTCCATCAGTATGTCCTCTGCTTCCATGATGACGGAAGCGATCAAGGGCAAGACCAGCGCGCAAGCGCTGGAGCTCGCGGATAAGTTCTCCGCGTTGATGAAGGGCGAGGACGTTCAGTTCGACGATTACGAGGACGTTGAGGCGTTGTCGGGCGTCAATAAGTTTCCGGCAAGAATCAAATGCGCCACCTTGGCCTGGAACGCGATGCGTAAAGGCGTAGAGCATGGATCAGGCCAGCACGAAGGCGTTGAAGAATAATTAGGGAGGTTGATCGTCATGGCTAAGCAAATGCCCGAAATGGATGATTACAAATACGGGTTCCGCGATGAGCATAAAGCGATTTTCCAGTCCGGCAAAGGCTTGACCGAGGAAATCGTTCGCACGATCTCCGAGATGAAGGGCGAGCCCGAATGGATGCTGAAATTCCGCTTGAAGTCGCTGGAGCAATTCCGCAAGATGCCTATTCCGCAATGGGGCGGCAACATGGACGACCTGGATTTCGAGGACATCCAATATTACGTCAAGCCGTCCGAGAAGCAAGGGAAGACCTGGGAAGAGGTTCCCGAGGAGATCAAGGCTACGTTTGACAAGCTGGGCATTCCGGAAGCGGAGCAGAAGTTCCTGGCCGGCGTATCGGCTCAGTATGAGTCCGAGGTTGTATACCACAGCATGCAGGAAGATCTGGAAAAGCAAGGCGTTATCTTCATGGATACGGATACGGCGCTTCGCGAGCATCCGGAGATTTTCAAGGAATATTTCGGAACGGTCATTCCGCCGGCGGATAATAAGTTCGCTGCGCTGAACAGCGCGGTATGGTCGGGCGGAAGCTTCATCTACGTGCCGAAGGGCGTACAATGTACGGTTCCTCTGCAAGCGTACTTCCGCATAAATTCGGAAAATATGGGACAGTTCGAGCGTACGCTGATCATCGCGGACGAAGGCAGCTCCGTGCACTACGTAGAAGGCTGCACAGCCCCTGTGTACAGCACGAACTCCTTGCACAGCGCCGTCGTCGAGATTATCGCCAGGAAGGACGCGCGCGTCCGCTATACGACAATTCAGAACTGGGCGCCGAACATCTACAACCTGGTTACGAAGCGTGCGGTTGCGGAAGAGAACGCCACGATGGAATGGGTCGACGGCAACATCGGCTCCAAGCTGACGATGAAATATCCTGCCGTTATCCTGAAAGGACGCGGCGCAAAAGGCATGGTTCTGTCGATTGCGGTAGCGGGCAAAGGCCAGCATCAGGATGCAGGCGCAAAGATGATTCACTTGGCTCCGGATACGAGCTCCACGATCGTTTCAAAGTCGATCTCGAAGCACGGCGGCAAGGTTACTTACCGCGGTCTTGCTTCGTTCGGCCGCAACGCCGAGGGCGCGAAATCGAACATCAAGTGCGATACGTTGATTCTCGATAACGAGTCGACGAGCGATACGATACCGTACAACGAGATCATGAACGATAACATCACGCTGGAGCATGAAGCGACGGTATCCAAGGTGTCCGAGGATCAATTGTTCTACCTCATGAGCCGTGGATTGTCTGAGGCCGACGCGACGCAAATGATCGTTATGGGCTTCATTGAGCCGTTTACGAAAGAGCTTCCGATGGAATATGCCGTCGAGATGAATCGCCTTATTAAGTTCGAGATGGAAGGAAGCATCGGGTAACCGTAAAGCCCTCCAATCCCGAACACGAATAGTTTTCGTTGAAGGGGCTGTCCAGAAAGCCAGTCAAAGCTGACTGCTGGACGCCCCGTTTTCAATGAATGTTAAAAATAGGAGCAAAAAAAATCGTCTTTTCTTGTAAAAT
>NZ_JBHSED010000036.1:0-40755 GCF_042651945.1 Cohnella boryungensis
AAACTTGCCGCAGCTATAGTTTCAGAAATCGGGGATGCCAAGCAGTTTGAGGATCCGAAGCAACTCGTAGCTTTTGCGGGGTTAGATCCTGGGGTCTTTACGACAAGAAAAGAGAAGAGGGCAAACCCTACAAGGTGACGGTGATTGCTTGCGCCAACAAGCTATTGCATCACATTTACGCCATCTTGAAAAAGAGTCAGCCCTACCACGTATAAACCATATTTAACCAACACCCTCCACTGCTATGGAGGTTATTTGGTGTGCAATGAGAATTATATCAACATAATGTTATCAAGCCAAGACACCAATGCTTGACAAACATTAGCTGGTTTTGTTGCAAGAAAACCCCCAGTTCTGAAATACGACAATTCTGGTGTAGAGGATATTTCGTGGATACGGTAGGTCGTAACAAGAAAGCGATCGCCGAATACATTCGGAATCAACTGACGGAGGACAAGAACTACGAACAACTCACGATGAAGGAATTGTTGGACCCGTTTATGGGAGAGTCGGTGAAAAAAGGCGGGTAAAGAGGCTCTTCTCAGGGGCTAGCCCGAGGCAAAACGCGGTTGGAAGATCTTCAATGCGCCTTATATGAGGCGCTTCCTTGTATCATGCCCTTATAGGGCTGATGGAAGCCACCGGCTAAGCCGGTAGTTATGACTTGACCCGAATCGGAGCATTAGATGTAAAAAGTGCAACTATGTCAATCAAAGTGTAAGTAGAGTGTCACACTAGTTGTAAGGGATACAACTAATGCTAGGGTATCACGCTTTGTTAGCGGAAAACCCTGAAATTAGCTGCAGTATCGCAACTAATCTCGCCAAACTGGAGAAATGCTTCAAATTAGTTGCACATTATGCAAGTAAACCAAAGCCGCCTTCGGGTCGCGCTCCTACAGTTTGCTCGATGGGTGTAAAACTATCCATTTCTCCGCAGACTGGCGGATGCCCATGCGTATCCTTCATTTTTGCAGCTGCGGAATGAGAAAGCCTCTTCCGGCATAGAGAAAAAAAGGGGGGTTGACCCTTTAGTTTATGAACTGCAATCTGAAAACGGATACATTACGCTATAATGAAGGTAGTTTTGCGGGAATGGAGGAACGATATGTATTCCGTCTTGCTGGTGGACGATGAGCCGCTTGTGCTGGAGGGGCTTCGTTTTATGGTGGATTGGCAGACACACGGCTTTCGCATATGCGGAGAGGCCTGCGACGGCGAGGACGCCCTTGCGCGCATTCGGGAGCTGAAGCCCGACCTCGTCGTTACGGATATCCGCATGCCGGTCATCGACGGCTTGCAGCTCATCGAACAATGTCATGAAGAGACGGGAGGGCGATGTCAATTCATCATTCTGAGCGGGCACGAGGATTTCGCCCTGGCGCGCCGGGCCCTGCACTATCAGGTGAGGAACTATTGGCTCAAGCCGATCGACGCGGACGAAATTCATGAAACGCTGCGGGAGCTCCGCAAGGAGTGGGAGCGCCCACGCGCTCATGCGGCGCCGATCGAGGCTCCTCTGTCGGTCGCTGCGGCGGGGGCGGACGCAAGGGAGTGCGAGGAGACGCTGCTTGCGGCGATCGAGGGCGCGTGTCCCGGCGATATTCGCGAAGCGGCCCGCAGACTGACGGCGCTGCTGGAGGAGAGGCTGGGGGAGGCGGATAACATTCGCGCCTACCTGTCCAATCTCATTCCGCTGCTCGCGGGCCGGGTCGCTGAGGTCGGCGCGTCAGCGGCAGGCGGGAGCCGAGTCCTGGAGGTCGGCGTTCCGTCCTCTACGGAGTCGCTGAGGCAGGCCTTCACGGCATTTTGCCTCGAAGAGGCCGAGAGGCTTCGAACAGAGCGCGCCAAAGCAGGCGCTGCCGGCGAAGCGGCAAGATATGTCCGGGAGCATTACTCCCGTCAGCTCAAGCTTCAGGATGTCGCGCGCGAGCTGCATTTTCAACCGGCCTATCTCGGCCAGCTATTCAAGAGGGAGTTCGGCGTCTCCTTCCTTGATTTCCTGCATCGAACCCGCGTGGAAGAAGCGCAGCGCTTGCTGCTTAGAACCGACTCCGCCATCTCGGACATTGCCCGCACCGTCGGTTACGCCGATCCCGAACGCTTCACGGCCAAGTTCAAACGCTTCGCCGGCTCCCTTCCTTCCCGATACAAAAAAAGCTGATCGCCCGGAGGGATCCGAATGCGCCAACCGAAGGCATGGCTAGGCTTCGTGAACGATATTCCGATTACCTGGAAATTCATTCTGATCTTCATCCTGTGCGTACTGATCCCGATTCTGACCATCAATGCGCTGTTTTTCCAGCAAATCTCCCAATATGCGCGCGCGCGGGAGGAGACGAACATTCGCATGACGCTCGACCGCGTCTCCAAAAAAGTCATGGACATCGTCCAAGGAGGCGTAGCCGTCAGCCACTCGATTGCCACGGATAGGTCGCTATACGAAGCGCTGGACTTCCATTATCCGGGGTTGGTCGACTTCTATGACACTTATGCCGGCTCGTTAAGGGACAAGATGAAGCCTTATCTGTCGGCCTATCCCTACATCGAAAATATCTCGATCTATACCGGGAACGCTTCAATCGCAAACGGCGGCAGCTATCTGATCCTGGACCAGACCGTGAAGGACGCGGAGTGGTTCCCGGAGCTTGTCCAGTCTCCCGGGGTGCGAGTGTTCGTTCATCTGGGAGCCGACCCCCTAAACGTCAAAAATCCGAAAGCGTACTTCAGCGTCTTCCGCAAGCTGAACGAATACCCCATCTACAATCGTTACGAGAAATACTTGAAGATTGATATTAAAGTCGCCAACATCGACGAAATCCTCAGACAAGAAAAGCCCTATCTGGAGTTGAGCATAAAGGACGGAGAGGGGCGCAGCGTATTTCCCTCGGCCAGCTTTCTGTCCGCTTCCAAGCCTGAGATTCCCCCCACCAAGACGGAAGAAAAACTCACCTACGCAAGCGAATTGGGAACGCCGTCATACCTGACAGGTTGGCGAGTAGTCGGAGCTGCGAACGCGAATCTTTTTCAAACGCAGCAGGCCGAATCGGAACGCTATATTTGGATGCTGGCGCTCATTAGCACGCTCGTACCCACCTCGTTAATCTTCATCATTCTGCGCTCCTACATCTATCGCGTGAAGAGACTGTCCCGCCACATGGACAAGGCCCAGAACGAGAAGTTCGTTCCGATCAATCTGCCCGAGGGCAAGGACGAGATCGGCGGACTGATTCGCAGCTTTAACCGAATGACCTTGACGATCGAATCGCTGATCAACGACGTCTACAAGCTGGAAATTCAGCAGAAGGACCTGCAGCTCGAGTATGTCCGGGCGGAGCTTAAGCTGCTCCAGAGCCAGGTCAATCCGCACTTTCTATTTAATACGCTGAATGCCCTGTTCGTCGTCAGCGCGAAGAAGGGGTATGACGAGGTCACCGACACGATCAAAAGCCTCTCCCAGCTTCTGAGAAGAATGCTGAGCTGGTCGGATGAGCCTGTCACAGTGGAGGAGGAGCTTCGCTTCACGGAAATGTACTTGAAGATCGAGAAATTCAGGTTTACCGAGAGGTTCGATTATCGCTTCGACACCGACGAGGCCAGCATTTCCTGTCTGGTTCCCAAGATGTGCATTCAGCCGCTTGTCGAGAACGCATGCAAGCACGGCTTGCAGTCCGTGAAGGGGAGAAGGTTCATCCGGATCGAGACGAGAAAAATAGGGCCCTATGTGACGGTGCTGGTCGAGGACAACGGAATCGGAATCGACGAAGCCAGGCTCAGCGAAATACGCGCACAGATGAACGAAGGGCTGGATGCCGACGAGAATGTCGGCCTTCGCAACGTGTATAAGCGCTTGAAGCTGCATTACGGGGAACGCGTTGATTTTGACATCGCGAGCGAGGCAGGCGAAGGGACGCGGATTGTATTCCGCATTCCCGCTATGCCGGCGAGTGGCGAGGAGGAAACCGACTATGTATACGGTGCTGCTGGTAGACGATGAGCCCCGGGCGATTGAAGGTCTGCAATGGTTCGTCGATTGGGAGAGGCTCGGCTTCCGCATATGCGGAATATGCGAGAACGGGAAGGAGGCTCTGGATTCGATAGGGAGGCTTGAACCGGACGTTGTCGTGACGGATATCCGCATGCCCGGCATGGATGGGCTGGACATGATCGGCCATTGCCGGAACGTTCACCGCAAGCCTCCGGAATTCGTGATCTTGAGCGGCTATAGCGAGTTTGCCTATGCCAAAAGAGCGCTAAGGCTCGGCGTTCGCCATTACTTGCTGAAGCCCGTGATGGAGGAAGAGGCCTCCGAGGTGTTGAGGCAGGTTCATGACGGGCTGAGAAGGCGAGCGGCGAACGGCGATTTCGATAACAAGGAGCGGGGCTCGGCAGCGCTGCCTGAGGAAGCGGCGCGCCGGATCTCGTCTATTCTGGAGGCGATTGAACGTTTGGAAGCGGCGATGGCCGAGGAGCGGATTCGCGCTTCGTTCGCCTGGCTGGAGCGCGAGGCTGCCGACGTTCAGGCACTGTTCGCGGCCCAGGCGGCCTTTCGAATTTCCCGTCTCGTTCAAGAGTTGGAAGGGGACATTCATTCGCTTGTGCAAAGTGACGGAACGCTGCCCGCTGCGGCAGGGGTAAGCCGACTGGCGCAGCAGGCGATCAAGGCAATCAGAGCTATCCGGGTAAAGCAGCCGGGGAACACGTTGTCCCGTGTGGACGAATTCATGCAGGCGCATTATCGGGAGCCCTTGACGATCAAAAGCCTTGCGGCGCAGTTCTATTTGAACCCGGTTTACTTGGGCAAAGCCTATCAGGACAAATACGGACAAGGCGCGCTGGACCGCATTCACGACTTACGAATCGAAGAGGCAATGAGGCTTCTGCGGGAGACAAATGAAAACATCGGAGACGTCGCGGAACGGGTCGGCTACGCGCATTATCATCATTTTTTGCGGCACTTCGAAAGACGGACGGGACTCAAGCCCGCCGAATACAGAGCGGAAGCCCGACGCAGCCGGGAATCGTAATTTTCAGGGGGAAGAGGCTTTAATCCATGAATTGTAAACGTATTCATAAATGAACTATTTTAGATACAAGGCTTTGCGAAAGCGCGCATCGCACTGTCCCAATACCGTCTAGGAGGATGTTCGATGGGGGTACAGGCAAGAAAGACAGCCAAGTGGATGTTCATGCTTATGGTGATAATCAGTCTCGTGGCAACCGGATGCGCCAAGGGGACCAACAGTGAAGGGAGCCCTCCCGCATCCAAGGATACGGGCTCAAGCCAGCCGAGCACATCGGAAGCTTCGGCTTCTCCCGCAGAGCCGTTCGACATTTCGGTTTTCCTGTCCGTTCCCAGTCCGATTCCGACAGAGAACAACCGAATCTACAAGATCATTAAGGAAAAACTCGGCGTGACGCTGAAGGAAGAGTATCTCGTAGGAGAATTGGAGCAGAAGCTGGGGGTTATGATCGCCGGTGGAGACTATCCGGATGTCATTTCGGCCAACGTTAAGCTGACCAACGCGAAAGCCGTGATCCCGCTTGAGGATCTGATTCAGGAGCATGCTCCGAATCTCAAGAAGCATTACGAGAAAGTCTGGAACCAATTGAAGGATCCGGATGACGGGCATATTTACTGGCTACCGAACTATGGGGTCTATCAAGGGGATTTCCAGTCGACGCAGCATTACGGTCCGGCCTTCTTCATCCAGAAGGCGGTACTGCAGGAGTATGGATATCCGAAAATCAAAACGCTGGATGAATACTTCAAGCTGATCGAGGATTACAAAACGAAATATCCGGAGATTGACGGACAACCCACGATCGGCTTTACCTCGCTGGCCTTCGATTGGCGGGACTGGGGTCTGAGAAACGCTCCTCAGCATCTGGCCGGCCATCCGAACGACGGCGGCGTCCTGGTTGATCCGGTGACGAACGTAGCTACGCTCTATGAAGGCACCGATGTCGCAAAACCGTATTACAAGAAGCTGAACGATATGAATGTCAAGGGTCTGATCGACAGGGAGTCCTTCGCTCAGAACTTCGACCAGTATTTGGCCAAAATCTCCAGCGGACGCGTGCTGGGCATGTTCGATCAGCGCTGGAATTTCCAGCAGGGAGAGGAATCCCTTATTTCCCAAAACAAGCCGGAGCGTGCTTATGTCGGCATTCCGCTTGTGTATGATGCCTCGACAAAAGACTATTACGTGGATCGTCCGCCGATCAACCTGCTCAACGGATTTGGGATTACGGTTAATGCGGAGGATCCGGTTAAAATTATTAAGTTCTTCGATACGATGATCACTGAGGAGTGGCAGAAGCTGCTCTCATGGGGCGAGGAAGGCATTGACTACCATGTCGGCGACAACGGTTTGTTCTATCGGACGCCGGAGCAGCGCAAGCAGCAAGAGGACGTCACCTGGAAGCAAGCGAACAAGGCGGAAGCGCTGTACGGCCAACTGTTCAAGCTGGAGGGGAAATATCCGGACGGCAACGCCGAAGGCGCGGGCAATCAGCCGGACGAATTCTTCGCTAATCTCAAGCCGATTGATCAAGAGCTGCTGAACGCATACGGCTATAAGCTCTGGACCGATTTCTTCTCGGTGCCGTCGGAGAGCCGGATCTCTTATCCGGCCTGGAACATCGATCTTATCGAGGGCTCGCCGGCCAAGATCGCCAATCAGAAGTTGAAGGACTTGGCGTTCAAGTATTTGCCAAAAGCGATTCTGTCCAGCCCCGACGATTTCGAGAAGGTCTGGAGCGAGTATGGGGCTCAGATCGGCAAGGTGGACACGAAGTCCTATCTGGATCGGGTTAATTCGCAATTGCAATGGCGTCAGGATAATTGGTCAAGTAAATGACAGTGAGGGGGGAAGGCGGACGAGAGCCCGGCCTTCCTCCTCTCGCGAACGGATAGGAGGAGGTACCGTTGCCCGAGGCTATGCTTAAGCAAGAACCCGCAGCGAAGACGGGAAGGCGGACCGAGTCGCCTTGGAGGCGCATGATTCGTCAGCGCCAGTTGATCTTCATGTCGTTCCCGATGCTCATCTACGTGATTATTTTCGCCTATGTGCCGATTTGGGGCTGGGTGATGGCCTTTCAGCAATATCAACCGAGGAAGGGCGTATCGATCTTCGATCAGAAGTGGGTCGGATTCGATCAGTTCCGCTTCCTCTTCGCAGACGATGCTTTCCTGAGGGTGCTTCGCAACACACTGGCAATGAGTTTGATATCCATGATTCTCAGCTTTGTCACGGCGATCGGATTTGCTATTCTGCTCAACGAGATTCGCAAATCCGGGATTAAGAGGATCATTCAGAGCATCTCTTATCTGCCACACTTTCTTTCCTGGGTTATCGTAACGGGCATCGTGGCCCAATCCCTGTCCACCGAGGACGGAATCGTGAACGTTGTATTAATGAAGCTGCACTTTATCGATCAGCCGATTCTCTGGCTGGGAGAAGGGAAGTATTTTTGGGGCATCGTCGGCGCATCCAACGTCTGGAAGGAGGTCGGGTGGAATGCGATAATTTATCTAGCCGCTATCACTTCCATCGATCCTTCGCTCTACGAAGCTGCAGAGGTGGATGGCGCTAGCCGTTATCGGAAAATGCTGTACATTACGCTTCCGGGCATTAGATCTGTCATCATTATTCTGCTCATCCTTAACATTGGCTGGATCCTGAACGGAGGCGGCTTCGAGGTGCAATACTTTCTGGGCAACGGACAGGTTCTGGATTGGTCGGAAACCATTGATATTTTCGTTCTGAAATACGGCTTGAAGATCGGCAACTACTCGCTGGGTGTCGCCGCGGGCATCTTCAAGACGGTAGTCAGTATCTTTCTGCTCGTAATGGCCAATTCCATCGCCAAGCGCCTTGGCGAAGAAAGATTGATTTAGGGAGGGCTCCGCATGAATGCAAGAATAAACAAATACAGAGCGGAGCCGGTGATTTTTCATACGCTAAACGGTTTACTGATGCTGGCTATCGTTGTTGTAACCTTATATCCGTTTTTGAATACGCTTGCGGTATCGTTTAACGCCGGGGTCGATACGACCCGAGGCGGGATCTACCTGTGGCCGAGAGAATGGACCATGAAAAATTACGAGGCAGTGTTCATAACCGGCAAAGTGCTGCACGCATTCTGGATTTCCGTTGCGCGTACGGTCGTCGGCACGTTGCTGGGCGTGCTGCTAACCGCGATGCTTGCCTACGCTGTCAGCCGTAAGGATTACATGTTCCGTAAAATCATCACCATCCTCGTCGTCATGACGATGTATTTCCACGCAGGCTTGATTCCCTCCTATTTTCTGGTGAAGGATCTGGATTTGCTTAACACCTTCCTTGTGTATATCCTGTTCCCGGGAGGCGCGGCCGGGCTTATCAGCGCCTTCAACATGCTGGTCATTCGCACCTATATCGGCACGCTCCCGGAAAGCCTGGTCGAATCGGCGAAGATGGACGGAGCCGGAGACTTCAGGGTATTCGCAAGCGTCATCCTGCCGCTGTGCGCGCCTGTGCTGGCGACGATTTCTCTGTTTATAGCGGTAGGGCAATGGAATACGTGGTTCGATACATTTCTCTATGCCTCGTCCAAGCAGGATCTGAGCACGCTGCAATACGAGCTGATCAAGCTGATGTCTTCCACTACGCAATCCAACGCGAATCCGAATCTGACCTCGACAGCGGCGAAGGATACGGCGTCCATGATTACGCCGGTATCCATCCGCGCGGCAATTACCATTGTCGCTTCGGTGCCGATTCTCGTTGTTTATCCGTTCCTTCAGCGACATTTCGTCGCAGGTTTGCACCTGGGCAGCGTGAAGGAATAGGGTGGTCCGGAGAATACGCGGCTCTAGAATTAACGAGCTGTCCTGTAAGCTAGGGGCAGCTCGTTGTTTTGCTCGTATCCTCGCAAACGAACCGTCTTTGTACAGCTTCCTGCTCGTCCATATCCCCAATATTCGCAATTAAGGCGTTCCCCTCCTCCGCATCCGCCGCTATGCCATTCTTATCTGCCCCCAATCCTGCAATCCCTCCGCCGTTTAGCCCATCCTTCGCCTGACGTACTGCCTCATCGCTGCCATTCAGCAAGGTTTAAGCAAACCGACGGCAACGCCCGAGGCGGCCGGCGCATAAAGCGACTTCAAGCGGCGGGGGCCGCGCCGTTATGCGCAGAACCTGTCGGATAAACGAAAAAAATATTATGAACAGAATCGGAGTAGGGGCGCGAATTATAGGTCAAACTTAAAAAAAGTGTCACATGTGTCGAAAGGGGGCTATACCCAGCCTGTCAACGCTGTGATAAAATAAATAAGTTAACGCATCGTAAAATCTACATCAACGCGATGTAAACTTGAGCAGCTACATACATGGGAAAGAAGGGTTATCCGTGTTTCGGAAAAAGGATATTTTCTTTAAGACGCTGGAGGAAATGGCGGACATTATCGTTGAAACTGTCGATGAGTTCGCAACGGCCGTCAATGCTGATCTGCCTGACGTAACTGCGTTCGCCAGAGTGATGAAGGAGTTCGAGCACAAGGGAGACAAGTGCACCCATATCATTCTGACCGAGCTCAACAAAACCTTCATTACGCCAATCGAGCGGGAAGATATTATGGAGCTGATCAAGAAGCTCGATGATGTGCTCGACGGCATTGAAGCCTGCGCATCGCGGTTCGAGATGTATCAGATTATCAAAGCCGATCCTTTCATTCGGCAATTCGGGGATTGCCTGCGGAGAAGCTCTCTGGAAATCAAGTCGGCGATCTATCTGCTCAGTCAGAAAAAGCTGCTGGCCATTCAGCCGCACTGCGTAAACCTGAACGAGCTGGAGAACGAAGGCGACGACCTGATGCGTCAAGGCATCAAGCATCTGTTCCAGAACGTCACCGATCCGATCGAGCTGATTAAGCATAAAGAAATTTATGAACGGCTGGAAGAGACGACCGATTCATGCGAGGATGTTGCCAATACGCTGCAATCCATCATCATGCGCAATTCTTGATCGGCGCGAACGGGGACGGAAACGAATACAATGGATTATACAATGTGGCTAGTTGTCGTTATTGTTGTACTTGCCCTCGGATTTGACTTTATCAATGGCTTCCACGATACGGCCAACGCGATCGCGACGTCCGTATCGACAAGGGCGCTGACGCCCAGACGCGCCATTCTTTTGGCGTCCGTCATGAACTTGCTGGGGGCCTTGATGTTTACGGGGGTCGCGAAGACGATAGGCGGAAAGATCACCGATCCGTTCAAGCTGGAGCATGGACTGACGGTCGTCATAGCAACGCTTGTCGCGGCGATCGCCTGGAACCTCATTACCTGGTGGTTCGGCATTCCCTCCTCCTCCTCGCACGCGCTCATCGGCGCTCTTGCCGGAGCGGCCGTTGCATCTGAAGGCTGGGCGGGTATAAATTACTCAGGGTTCTCCTCTATTATGACGGGCTTGCTGTTGTCGCCGTTGATCGCCTTTGCTCTCGGGTTTTGTATTATGTTCCTGCTTAAGCATATCTTCGCCAATTCCAGTCCGCATCACGTGAACAAGGTTTTCCGCGGCGGGCAAGTGCTTACGGCCGCCTTCCAGGCGTTCACGCACGGGACGAACGATGCACAGAAGGCGATGGGCATAATCACGCTGGCGCTTGTGGCGGCGGAAATTCAGACGGATCTCGATATCCCTCTCTGGGTTAAGCTGTCGGCCGCCTTCTCGATGGCGCTCGGAACTTCGCTCGGAGGCTGGAAGATCATCAAGACGATGGGAACGAAAATCTTCAAGATCGGTCCGATCAACGGGTTCTCGGCGGACCTTGCTTCCGCATCCGTCATTCTTGGCGCTACGTTGACGCACTTCCCGGTCAGTACGACTCATGCGATCACGTCCTCCATTCTTGGCGTCGGCTCCGCCAAAAAATTTTCCAGCGTGAAGTGGAGCATGGCCGGACGCATTGTGGTGACCTGGGTCATCACGATTCCTATCGTCTCCGTGCTGGCGGCGATCGTCTATTATTTCCTGAGTTTATTCCTGCACTGATTCCGGGATGCGCCCAGATCAAAAATAGGCGTGGGATGACCCAAACCTGAACGCCCGAGATTGCTACAATAGAGTAAGGACGCTGCCATCTCAGTTTAGTCTGGAGGAATTCCCATGCTAGCATACACAGAACAGGCACAATCTTGCTTGGAGCTGCTCAAGGAATACATGGAGACTGAGCCGAGCGCGATAGGGGAGAGGCTTGTCTTCTCCGGCGTCGGCGATCGAGACGTCTACAACATCAGCGCTCCGTTCCTCGATCAGGGCGAGAAGGTCATCGCGGGGCGGGTCGAGGATCGCGACAAGGAGTCCTCGGAAGTGATGTTCTTCGTGGAGCGGCAAGGCGTGTGGCTGCCGAGGAACGGAGCTCCGGTATTCGCGCTGCAGGACCCGTTCTTCACCTTCATCGGTCAAGAGCTTGTTTTCGGCGGAGTCGAGGTGTACTTCGATGCGGACGATCCGCATTATGTCACTTCCTGGCGCACCATATTCTACAGAGGATACTCGATCGACGATCTGGAGCCGTTCGCGCAAGGACCGCTGACGATGAAGGATATTCGCCTGGTGGAGCGGCATAACGGACGCATCGGCGTATTTACCCGTCCCATGATGGTGGAAGGGGCGCGCGCGCTTATCGGGTATGCCGAGATTGCTTCCCTTGAGGAATTGACGGAGGAGGCGATCTCCGGCGCTCGCCTGCTGCGTCATCAGTTTCTGCCGGAGGAGTGGGGCGGGGCGAACGAAACGCACCTGCTGTCCAACGGATTGATCGGCGTGCTCGGCCATATCGCCTGGATGGAAGACAGCAATATCCGGCATTATTATCCAATGGTGTTCGCTTATCATCCGGAGGAGCACAGGTATTCGCCCATACAGCTCATCGCGACGCGCAGCATGTTCCCTGACGGCCCGGCCAAGAGAACGGACCTGCAGGACGTGATCTTCAGCGGAGGGCTGGTCCGACATTCGGACGGGACGGCTTCGCTGTATACGGGAGTCAGCGATGCGGAAGCGCATAGAATCGTGATCCCGGACCCTTTTCTAACCTACGAGAAATGAGAAAATAGAGGCTGACGCTGGCGATTAACGGCCAACGTCAGCCTCTTTCGAATGGGATTGATAAGGCTGGTCCGGCCGGCTATCGCCGCTTCGCCGGGCGCCTGCTGCGCGCCTTGCCGCCGCCCGACCGCTTGGTCCGGCGCTTGCGGACGACGCCTTTGGAAGCGTTGGCCGCGGCTGCTTTACTGGCCTTGCTTCCCATAAACAGCTTGATCATGGGAGCCATCTGCTGCATCGTGGACATGAACTTCTGAACCTTACCCATTGTAGACAGAACGCCCTCGATGCCTCCCATTCGGTCGACGATATTTTTCAGATCGCTCAAATTGGAGATGTTGAAGGGGAGGGAGCTTTTGGCCGTGCTGACAGCTGTGCTTACGGCCGTGGCCTGCACGGGGACAGCAGCAGCCTGATCTATAACGGCGGGAGGGCCCGAGATTGTGCCACCGATGCCGGGAAATTCATTCTGCCCCGTACTGGGGGTCCAACTGTGCAGAGAGGGAGAAAACGGATCGTTCATGGCCTCACACCCTTTCTTCATGGTAGGTTATGCCGGGCCGGAGCCTTTGGCATGGACGCATGCCCGGAGGGGGAGACATTTTAATCCTGTAATGCGTGAATACGGTGATGCTTGAACTATCGGCAGGTACACAGTACAATAAAGCCAAAGGGAAACGGAGTGCCGCTTCCGGCATTCGGTGATTTCCCCCGTCTCCAGAGCGAGAAAGGATGCGAGCGCATGCAACTGAAGAAGCTGAACGATAAATCGATAGATCAACTGTTCGAAGCGGTGCTAACCTTGAAGAGCGTGGAGGAGTGCTACGTCTTCTTCGACGACTTGTGCACGGTCAACGAGATTCAATCCCTGTCTCAGCGGCTTGAGGTCGCGCGTATGCTGGGCAAGGGGAATACATATAACCAGATTGAAACGGAGACTGGCGCGAGCACGGCGACGATCTCCCGCGTGAAGCGTTGTCTCAACTACGGCAATGACGGCTACAAGCTCACGCTGGCGCGGCTGGGGCGCTTCGGCGCGGGAGACGGCGCGGCTGAAGGCACTTCGTAAGGGTTTCGGCTTGTTACATAGGTTCTTTCGACCGCCAAGGCAGCTTGGCGGTTTTTTGCCATATCAGAAAGATAGAATTTGGCCTTCTTATCCCATCTGATAGCGCCATACACAACGTTTACCGCCGTTCCCAAGGACGGCGAAGCCGTTTTTACTTGCGTAAGCGGCAAAGATTTTATTGCTGGAACTGGAAATCGTGGGTTATGCTGACCTTATAGATCAGGTTCGGGGAGTTGTCGTCATGAGGTTCTGGCAGTCCGTGAGGTTCAAGATCGTGTTCGGTTTTTTTCTAATCATCCTGCCAATGGTTGCTTTCATTATATACAACAATCTGTATGCGATGAAGATTGTCCGCCAGCAGATTTCCTCGAATTACAGCAAGCTGCTGACGATGAACGTGCGCGAGAATGACAAGATGCTGCTGGAATTTCTCTATTATTTAATTCGCTTGAAGCAGACCGATCCCGATATCGCCTTGATTCAGAAGCTGCCCATCGATGACAGCGACTACACGTTCGCAAAGATCAGGCTGAGGAACAGCTTCATCGGGAATTCGGGCGGCATGAACTATAACATTGATTCCGTCTTTATCTATCCGCGCAAGGAGGGAGAGGTGTTCCTCTCGACCCAATACAGCGGCGATTCGGCTGAGAAGCAGCAAAAGCTGAAGGAGTGGGCCCAGCAGCGTCTGAGCGGAAGCCTGATCGACAGCTCGACGGCGTGGGAGCCGATGCAGGTGAGCGACCGGCACTATTTGCTCAAATCGATCGACATGGGCTTCAACGTCTATGCCGGGATCCTCGTTAATACGCAGGGGCTGATGAGGGGGCTGGAAGGCTTCGATGTCGGACCGAACGGGAAATCCTTCCTGATGAATTCGCGCAACGAGATCATCTCCAGTCCGGGCTTCCAGCCGCTGGAGGACGAGCCGTTCCGCAATGCCATCGGGAAGCTTCAGAATACATACGGCTCCGTCAAGCATGGCGGCGAATCGTATCTGGTGCTCTCGCAATCTTCGATGTATGCGGATTTGCGCTACGTGATCGTCATGCCGGAAACCTACATTTTGCAGAATCTGCCCTTTTTCCAGGTGATGCTGTTCGTGTGGATTCCTCTAGCGGTTGCGGTGCTGCTGTCGTTCTACTTGCTGCTGCTGCAGAGAGTTATGTTCAAGCCGCTGGTCGAGCTGATCCGGGGGATGCGCAAAATCGGCCAAGGCCGCCTGGATGTTCGCTTGCCGGACAAGCAAAGCAGCGAATTCGCGTTTATGTCGGGAACGTTCAACCAGATGGCCGGACAAATCGAGCAGCTTAAAATCGGGATTTACGAGGAGCAGCTCAGGGTTCAACGGGCGGAATACAAGCATCTGCAAATTCAGATCAATCCCCATTTCTACATGAATTGTCTCAATATCATCTACAATCTGGCGGCGCTGAAGGACTTCAAGTCGGTGCAGAAGCTGAGCTTGCATCTGGCGGATTACTTCCGTTTTCTGATGCATAGCCATCGCTCGGTTGTGCGGCTGGAGGATGAGATCGGCCATATTCGCAACTATCTGGAAATTCACAAGCTGAGGTTTGTAACGAAGATGGACTATGAGATCCAGGTGCTGCCCGAGCATCTCTCCTGGGAGGTGTCGCCGCTGATGATCCAGCCGTTCGTCGAGAATGCCGTTATTCACGGCTACAACGGGCGGGAGCAGGACGACTCGCAATTCCGGATCGGGATATATTCGGAAGCCGACCCGGAGGAGCCGGACAGCTACATCAGAATCAGGGTGCAGGACAACGGGCCGGGATTCCCGGCGGACAAGCTGCGGGATCTGACGAGCGGCGATTATTTGTCGGGGACGGGAGAACAGCATCTGGGCATATGGAATATCCTGCGCCGGTTCAAGATGCTCTACGGCGAGAACGGCGAGATTTCCTTCCGCAACGCACCGGAGGGCGGGGCTGTCGTCGAGGTTCGGCTCCCGCTGCGTCTGTACGGCAATTTCGAAGTCGAGAACGGAGAGCCATCGGAAGCTCTAACATCCTTGAAGGAGGGCGCCCCCCATGCTGACGATGCTGGTCGTGGACGATGAAATCTATGCTCTGAAAGGAATCACCCAGGGAATCGACTGGAGCGATCTGCCGATCGAAACGATACTCGAAGCGGAGAACGTGGATCAGGCCAGCCGATTGCTGACGAAGCATCGCGTGGATATTGTGATCTCGGATATCGAGATGCCCAGAGCGAACGGCATCGACCTGCTCAAGCAAATCCGCGAAATCTCGCCAGACACGCTGACGATCTTCCTCACCGGTCATGCCCGGTTCGAGTACGCCCAGGAGGCGGTGCATTACGGCTGCTTCGATTACGTGCTGAAGCCGATCGACCATGACGTGCTCAAGGAAATCGTCCGGCGGGCGGCGGAGGAGGTGGAGCGGCGCAATGAGCAGCATCAGTTCGAACGGTCGCTTGAGGAGTACCGGATGCAATGGAGCAGCCAATTGCCGATTCTGGCGGAGCGCCTGTGGCAGGAGGTGCTCGGCGGCAAGGCGGCGATCGTGCCGCAGCGGCTGACGAAGGAGTTCGAGCTGTACGACATTCCGTTGACGGCGGAGGATTCGGCTCTGGCCGTGCTGATCAGCGTCGAGCAATGGGAGGTCGAGCTGGACGAACGCGATGAACGGATTATGGAGTACGCTGTGCGCAAGGCGGCTGCGGAAGTGATTCTTGGCTCCGAGGCGGGAGCGATCGTGCAGGATCGCAACGGGCTTAATCTCGCTTTGCTGTACGGCAAGAACGTGGATCGCGAAGGGCTGAAGACGCGATGCAGGCAATACGTCAACGCGTGCAGGGACTATTTTCATTGCCGGGTGTCTTGTTATGTCGGCGTTCCGGCGCCGATCCTGGAGCTCTCGGAGGCGCTGGATCGGCTGACGCAGCTGGAGCGCTCCAACATCTCAAGCCCGCAGTCCGTTCTGGACAGCACGTCGGTGGAGGAGTCGGCCGGCGCTGCGAGCGGCGCTGTGCAGCTTCCCTTCGCCGAGTGGGCAATTACGCTTGAGAACGGTCAGGTGGATGCGCTCATTGGACAGATTGAGGAGACGATGAACAGGCTGCAGGAGGAGCCGGCGGGAAGGGAAGCGCTGGACTTGTTCTACTACGGCTTCGTGCACCTGCTCATTCAGGCGGCAAGCCGCAAGGGCCAATCGGTCTACGACCTCGTATCGGGACAGGAGATCGAGGAGGGCAGGATGCTGCGCACCCCGACGCTCATGCAGGGCTGGGCGGCGAAGCTGCTGAACAAGGCGGCTCCCGCGCTGACGGATCGGCAGCGGGATACTTCCGCCGTTATTGCCCGGATTCAGGCTTATATTCAAGACAATCTGGACAAGGAGCTGAGCCGCGACGATATCGCCGGCTCGGTGTATCGCAATCCCGCGTATCTGTCGAGGCTGTTCCGCAAGGAGACGGGGCTGTCGCTGTCCGACTATATCGTTCAGGCGAAGATCGAGAAGGTAAAGAAGCAGCTGAAAGAAACGAACGACAAGATCAGCAATATCGCGGAAAGCCTCGGCTATGTCCATTTTTCCTATTTTGCCAAGCTATTTAAGAAAATGACCGGGCTTACGCCCCAGGAGTACCGCAAAAAGCATCAATCCATGCCGTAAATGAGAAGGGGGAGCGGTTGCGAATACCGCTCCTTTGTCATTGCCATATCAGACAGTATAAAATTCAGATATCCTTATTCCCATCTGATAGCTCGAGACAAAACGTCTGCCGCCGTACCTAGGGATGGCGAAGCCGTTTTTACTTGGCAGATCCCGCTCAAGTCACAATAGTGCTATGTAGGTCATCCCAGTAGATAGATAGAATCGGGGAAAAACTTGTAAAATGACCATACAAACAGTATCCGACAAGATAAAGGATCGTGATGGAGATGGAACAAGCGGCTCAAACCGCAGGGGTGAACAAGCCGCGCAAGACGCAGCGGTTGAACCAGAGTTACTGGAAAAAATACGGCGTTTTCTATATTATGATGGCGCCTGCGATCATCGTGTTGATTATCAACAACTACATCCCGATGCTGGGATCGGCGATCGCCTTCAAGAACATTACGTATCAATCGCCCAGCTTCTTCGAGAATTTCATGAACGGGGCATGGGTCGGCTGGAAAAACTTCGAGTTCTTGTTTAACACAAGCGATGCCTGGAGAATTACGCGCAACACGATTTTGTACAATGCCGTATTTATTTTCCTGAATCTCGTCATCGGGGTGGGCATCGCGCTCCTGTTCAATATGATGAGAAGCCGGCGTCTGGCCAAGTTTCATCAGACGGTTATGTTCCTGCCGTTCTTCCTATCGTGGGTTATCGTCAGCTACCTCGTCTACGCCTTCTTGAACCCGCAGCTCGGGATCATGAACAATTACGTGCTGAGCTGGTTCGGCGCAGAAGAGGTCGAATGGTATTCCGATCCGAAGTGGTGGCCGGTCATCCTGCCTATCCTGAACGTCTGGAAGGGCATCGGCTATTACGCGGTGCTGTACCTGGCGGCTATCATCGGCATCGACAAGGAGTACTACGAAGCCGCTACCATCGACGGCGCAAGCAAGTCGAGACAGATCTGGAGCATTACGATTCCGCTCATTCGTCCGGTTATTATCGTCCTGACGATGCTGCAGATCGGAAAGATCTTCAACGCCGACTTCGGGATGTTCTTCAATGCTACCCGGAATGCGGGCGCGCTATATGATACAACGCTGGTTATCGATACTTACGTGTACCAAGGCTTCCTCGTGACGGGCGATATCGGACTTTCCTCCGCTGCCGGATTCTATCAGGCGGTTGTCGGATTCTTGCTAGTGTTCGGATCTAACTTGATCGTTCGCCGCATCAGCAAGGAAGATGCCTTGTTCTAGTCGCTTAGGCGACAGAGAGGCGCTTCCCGGGCGGAATACATGATCGTCTTGATCCGAAATTCGAAGGAGGATAACCATCCATGTCTGCAATCACGCTGAAAAAAAAGAAAAACTTCGATCCGACGCAAATATCCGCCGGCTCGAATGTCATAATCAATATCTTCTTCTGGTTCTATACCGCGATTTGCGTGCTGCCGCTGCTCCTGATCGTCGGCGTGTCGTTCTCGGACGAAAGACAGGTTCTGATTAACGGCTACAAGCTCTTTCCCGAGAAGTTCAGTCTGGCGGCTTACGACTTCCTGCTAAAGGACTGGAAGGAAGTCTTTCAATCCTATGGCGTCTCGCTGTTCGTTACGATTATCGGCACCGTCGTAGCGCTTACGATTATGGCGCTCTATGCGTACCCGATCTCCAGAAGGGACTTCAAGCACCGCAACTTCTTCTCGTTCTTCATGTTCTTTACGATCTTGTTCAGCGGCGGTCTCGTTCCCTTCTACATTATGTATTCGCAAATTCTCGATCTTCGGAACACGATGTTCGTTCTGATGATGCCGATGTTCGTACAAGGCTTTTTCGTACTCGTCATCCGCACCTTCTTCTCGAACTCGATTCCGACGGAGCTGCTGGAGTCGGCGAAGATCGACGGCGCCGGCGAGTTCAGAACCTTCTTCTCCATGGTGCTTCCGCTTTCGTTGCCGGTGCTCGCTTCCGTCGGGCTTCTGTGTACGCTGGGTTATTGGAACGATTGGTTCCTCAGCCTCTTGTTCATCACCGACAATGAAACGATAAGCATTCAGTTCCGAATGTACGAGGCGCTGCTGGATATCCAGTACTTGAGCGCGAACTCAACGGCCTACTCCGCTATTCTGCAGGCCAATCCCAACTTCTCGATGCCAAGCGAGACGGCCAGAATGGCCATGGCGATCGTCGGCGTGGGACCGATCATATTCGCGTATCCGTTCTTCCAACGCTTCTTCATTCAAGGTCTTACGGTCGGCGCGGTCAAAGGCTAAGCCAGCCGTTCTCCGAAATGGCAAGACACAAGCATGGCTTCTACCGGTTACCGGCCGGTTGAGCATAAACATTTTGTCAAAGAAAAGGGAGGCAATACCCATGCTCAGAAAGAGCAAAACTGGAAAGATGTATTTCTCTTTGTTAGCTGTCGTCTTGATGCTGTCCGTCGTATTGGCGGGCTGCGGAGGCAATGACAACAAAAAAGCGGATCCGTCTCCATCGGCTTCCGCATCCCCTTCCGCTTCTGCGGAAAGCTCGCCGTCTGCATCTGCCGAGCCGTCCCAAAGCGCTGCCGCAGATCTTCCGGAAGTGACGCTGTCGATCACTTTCCCGGGTACTGCGCCTAAGGACGAACAGAAGATAGAAGAAGCGGTTAACGCTTACCTGAAAGACAAAATCAACGCCAAAATCGATATCAACATGATCGATTGGGGACAATGGGACAATAAAATCAACCTGGCTATCGCTGGCCGCGAAAAGATGGACATTCTGTTCACGGCTGCATGGAACGGTCACTCCAACAACGTTGCGAAGCAAGCATTCCTTGCGATCAACGATCCGAAAGGTCCGAAGGGCAACCTGCTTGAGCAGTACGGCAAAGGCATCCTTGAGACTCTGCCCCCAGCTTATCTGGAAGGCGCCAAAATCGGCCAATTCAACTATGGCGTTCCGGCGAACAAAGAGCTGGCAGAGCAAGGCGGCGTAATCTACCGCACTGACATTGCTGATGAGCTCGGCTTGACGGCTCAGCTTGACGCAGTAAAAACGATTGCCGATCTGGAGCCGATTCTGGCTGTAGTAAAAGAGAAAAAGCCTGAACTGATTCCTCTGTACATGAAAGACGGAGAAAACTTCAACGCTCACTACTTTGCAAAATACGACCACCTGGGCGACGGTTCGATCGAGGGCGTCATTATGAAAACCGGTTCCGAAACAACGGTTAAGCCTCGTTACGACTTCCCGATCTACAAAGAAACGCTGAACATTACTCGCGATTTCTTCAAGAAGGGCTACATCAACCGCGATGCGGCAACTGCACAATTGTCGCCGCAAGACGCTTTCAAAGCGGGCAATGTGTTCATGGGCGTATTCCCTCTGAAGCCAGGCAAAGACGCAGAGGTTGCAAACGCTGCCGGTCTGCAAGGCAAGCTTAAGCAAATTCCGATGACGGATCGTACGACTTCCACTGGCGAAACTGCCGGCTCCATGCTGGGAATCACGACGACTTCCCCGAATCCGGAGCGCGCAATGATGTTCATCAACCTGCTGCACACGGACAAAGAGCTGAACAACCTCATGAACTTCGGTATCGAGGGAGATCACTACACGCGCAGCGGAGACATCATCACTCCGACTGCCGGAACGCCTAACTACGCGATCGGCGCAGCTTGGATGCTGGGCAACCAGTTCCTGAACTATGTATGGAACAACGAAGCACCGGACAAATGGGAGCAGTTCAAAGCGTTCAACGAAGGCGCGATCAACTCCAAGGCACTGGGCTTCACGTTCAACGCCGAGTCCGTTAAGACTCAAGTCGCTACAATGAGCAACATCCGCAAGGAGTTCGATCCAGGTCTGGATACAGGCTCTGTCGATCCTGCGAAGGCAGACGATCTGCTCAAGAAGCTGAAGGCGAACGGCCTTGACGATGTTATTGCTGAGAAGCAAAAACAATTGGACGCTTTCTTGGCTACTAAATAAGAAGAGGATTTAGGTCAAGCCGCCCGGCATCCTGCCGGGCGGTTTTTCTTGCACATAATGTTAGAATTATATAAATAGACGAGGACTCATTCCGAGGCTAGTGCCGAGGTAGGGGGTCTTTTTTCGTTTTGTTTATTATTTGTTTAGTGCGACATTGTAGAATAATGTCGATTACTATCGAATTTAGTAGTTTGAACACAGGAACGGGTCATTCCATAGGACGGAGGAGAATCATTGACTAGCAAACGTTGGAATTCAGGCCTGGCCAAGCTGCTGATCGCAGCGCTGCTGCTGCAAGTCCTTCCTGCAATGCAAGGAGGCAAAAATGAGGCTTACGCGGAGGGAGTGGATTACGGGGAGGAACCGTACGGTTCATCGATAAGCGTCACCGATAGCACCTATGGGCCTAGCGTAACGGCCACTACTTACGGTCCGAACGATAACTTGACGGACTATACCTGGGAGCGGATGACCGCGGGCACGTTCAAGCCGGCGGCCAGACAAGCCGCGGCTATGACCTACGATGAAAACGAAGAAAACGTCGTATTGTTCGGGGGCGAAGGAAACGGCGGCCTGCTGGACGATACGTGGATTTGGACCGGAGGCGACGTCAATACCTGGCAGGAAGCAATGAACTTGTCGACGAAGCCTGCCAAGCGCGCGCACGCGGCGATGGCCTACGACCCGGTTAGCGGCGGCCTAATCTTGTTCGGCGGCCAGGGACAATCCGGCGTGCTCGGCGATACGTGGCTGTGGAAGAACGGCGCTTGGACGCAGCTGACCGGCTTGGCGCAATCGCCTTCGCCGCGGGCCGGGGCGCAGATGGCCTATGACGGCGAACGCCTGGTGCTGTTCGGCGGGTACACGCTGAGCGGTTCGACGAAAATTCCGAATGGCGAAACGTGGCTGTGGAACGGAGCGTCATGGGAGAATGCGACCCCGGCCGATCCGGGCGACTCTCCGCTTGCCGCCTATTACGGCCAGATGAGCTTCGACGGCCAGACGGCCGTTCTGTATGGCGGGATCACGGGCTCCGTGACGAGGAATTACACGGCGGACTCCAACCAATCAACGAAGACGTTTACTCACTACGTCGGCTCCGACGCGCTGTGGCTCTGGAACGGCGCCGATCGGAAATGGATCTCGAAGGCAGGACCGGAAGCTTACGAGCGTTGGGGAGAAGCGATGGCTTACGATGGACGGCGCGTCGTATTTTTCGGAGGAAAGCGCGATTATGTTCATATGTATACGGCCGAATTAGTTACTAGCCTGACTTTACCCACGAGCACCTACCCTGCCATGAGGGGCAGCTACGTGTATGGATGGAATAACGGCGGATGGGAGAAGTATCCGCTGAAGTATTCCACGGGGGTCGTATACAACGACGTGACCGGATACGAGAACTCCGCGCAGCCCAATCCCAATATTACTCCGTTCCCGCTTAGCGATGCGAACATGGCCTTTGACGGCTCTAAATTTATTGTGTTCGGCGGATATCGGGATAAAATCGACGTCATGAACAAACCTCTTGATCAAGTCGTCTCCAATTGGCCGGCGGGCCGGATGAACGAAACCTGGGCGTTCGGCTACACGCCGCCGTCGGCTCCCGTCATCGAGATGGTCGGAGATCCGATTCCTAACTTCGATCCGCAGCATATCAACGATACGGTCAGCATCATTACAAAGGTCCAGTCTCTGGGCGGCAGACCGGTCACCTCGCGCGGGGTAGAATACCGGCCGTATACGGAGGAGGGGAACGAAGACTGGATATCCGTTCCTTATACGGCGGATCCGCAAGCGACCGGCTCGTTCACCGTTATGCTGACCGGTCTCGAATGGCAGCGCAAGTACGAGGCTCGGGGATATGCCGTCAATGCAATCGGCACGAGCTACACCGAGACCAAGCCGTTCGAATTGAAAGACGATCCGAATATGGAGGAACCGGACGTCCGGTACGACCGCGTCGGCCCTTCGGTGCTGAACGTCAAGGACCGCAAGCGGCTGGTCGCCGTCGGGGAAGGCGTGACCAACCTGCTGCGCAAGCCGGTGAATCTGATCGAGTATTATTTGCAAAGCGGCGGTAATCGTTACCCGTTGAAGTACAACATCTTGAACGAGCGTCAGTTGGAATTGACGTGGGACGCCGATCTGCCGCAGGGTCAATATGATGTCGTATTGGAGCACGGATTCTACAAGGATTATTCGTTCGCGCAAAGTCTGATGGTGACCAATCTGGACTTCTACAAGCCGCGCGATTTCGCCTTGGTGGAGGTGCCGAGCACTTCCTCCGTCAACGAGCTCAGCGCTTTGAGATTGCAGGGGCCGTTCACGGAAACCCCGCAGGCACCGAACGTATACACGCTGAACGACGTCTCCGAGGTCGTCGCGTTGAACGATACCGTTCTGTTCAAGGGCAGCAGGCTTGTCGTAGACAAGAGCAACCCGGGGCATATGGTCATTACAGGCGAGGGGCGCCTGTTCGTCAACGGCGGAAGCCAAGAGGCGGCCGTGCCGTACACGCTCTATGACGGAAGCTTTGAATTCACTTCGAACGATTTCTCCATCGCTTTGAACGACGGTCGTGCCGTCGATTATTTGGGCATCGATATGCCTTTCACGCCCAGCAAAATCACGTTCGCCAAGGGCGGTCTGAAGCTAGCCGGCACGCTTGATCTCGGATTCACGGTCGGCAGCGGGAGAGTAACCAACGCCATTCCGGTAGACGAGGTTCTGTATCGCTACGGGCGCTTCGAGCTGACCGGCACTTACGCGTTGAACAAAAGCTTCAAAGTCGGACCGATCGACGTAAGCGACACTTCCTTCGTCATCGACAGCCGGATTCCTTGGGTCAGCGTGAAGGGCAAGGGCAGCCTGCCGGGCACAAGCCTTAGCTTCGATCTGCGCATGAAGCTCAAGCAAGGACGCCTGGACGAGGTCGGCTTCGGCATGTTCAATAAGGCGAACTTCGCCTCCACGGGGCTGCAGATCGATTATTTATACGGAACGGTGGACAAGCTCGCCGAGAAAACGCAAGTTCCCCAACGGCTTCCCGTGTTCGGTTCTGTAACGGATATCCTCGTTCCGCAGTTGAAGCATCCGTCGGCGAGCTACAAGTTCAACCTGCTCGGCACGGACGAGATCGACGTGAATCTGACGCCTTACGGGCTTGATGCAACGGGCATTGAATATTATTACTGGCTGCCAGTTAACAAAATGAGCCTGCAAGCCGTCGTCAATCCTTCGAATGCCGGCATCAAGGGCTTCTCCCAGCCGGGCTTCCTCGCATCGGGCGAAATCAACGCTTACGATGTGATCAAAGGAACGATCGCGGCGTATTCTTTCAACAAAAAAGGCTACAACGGAGCGCTGAAAGCGACCGTCTACGTGCCTAAAGGCATCCCGCGCATCGGCGGGGCAACGATTCGCAACGCAGTGCTGAGCGTGAACGAAAAGCAGATCATTGGCATGCTCAAGCATAACGGAATCGCCGCCAGAGTGTCGTATACGTTCAGCAACAATACGATTTTGTTCGAGGTGGAGGCCGAGCCTCCGAAGAAATCGTGGTGGGAGAAAGGCTTGGATTTCATCAACAACGTGAACGATTTCTTCGAGAAGGTCGAACCACTGGGAGATATTCTGGAGGAATTGCTCTACGAGGCGCCGTCTTACTCCGAGTTCAATATCGCGGCAGCGGACGATTGGACGAAGAGCTTCGATTTCGAACGCTTTAATCGGGTAGCGGCATCGACAGGAGCGCTTAAGAAGGTGTACGACCTGACGCCAGTCAGCTTGGTCTTCCAACCGGACGAAGAGGCGGACACGGAAGCCGTCGCCCGCATGGTGGAGGGAAAGCTGACTACGGTCGAGCGGAAGACGCCGATGACGACGCAGGCGACTGCGGCGGGCGGGCAGTCGGTATCTGTATTCCGGGTCAAACACGCCTATGAAGCTTGGATCGTCCTGACGGGAGATCAACGGGCGGCTTCGCTGAAGCAATCCCCCGCAGCCCATCCGAATGCGGAAAGCGCGGTAAAGACCGAAGCGGTGTACAACTCCGAATCGGATCTGACGTTCATACGAGCTTCCCTGTCCGAAGGAATCGCGAAGCTGACAGCAGGCACAGATAGTCGAATTCGCATGCACGAGTTGCTATTCGCGAATCGGTTGCTGAAGCTGGAGCAGGTGGCGGAAGCATGGACGCAGACTCCGGACCGGCCGGTTACCTCCCTGCTTGTGGAGGAACGGGGCTCCTACGCGATGCAAATCGACGCGGTGCCAGGCGAAGTCGTCGTGTACAAGCCGGATGGACGGCCTTACTATTTGGAGTCGGCCGACAACGCTCCGGGCCGGAATGCCTTCCGCGACGGCGAAGGCAATACGCATGTTCTGCTGAACGCGGTCGAAGCGGGAACTTGGCTGATCGGCGCGGACGAGAATCCGGCTGTCCGGATCGACCGGGTGCCGGCTCAGACCACGATTGAGGAATTGAAGACGTGGGTGCAGAGCGGAAGTTATCCTACGGTGTTCGAGATGAGCAGTTCGAGCAGCGGACAAGCCGTCGTGGAGATCTACGAGGCGGACGAGAATACGAAGCTGTACCGTCCCGACGGAGAACTGTACGAGCTGCAGCCGAATCCGAACAAAAGCGGCATGAACGTTTCATACGACGAAGCGCGTCGGAAGATGACCGTCTGGCTTGACGGAGTCGAGCTGAAGGGACAGTGGAAGGCGGTTAGCGGCTCCGGCTTCGCCAGCGTCATCGGCTATAAGCTGAGCCGAAAATTCAAGTCGATCAAGCCGCTGTTGGACGAAGGACAGTATTCTAAGTATTTCGAAGTAGCGGAGAAGGGCGATTACTTGCTCTCCGTCAGCGGCGGCAATGCCCATACGGTCATTCTGGATCCCGCCGGCAAAGCTTACGCTTTGAATTTTGCCGATCCGAACGGCAACGCTTATGTTCAGCCAGCGTCGGACCGTACGTCTAGCCCATCAAGCGGCGGAGATCCGCTGGATAGAGCGGGGATCGTTACGCCGTACCCTGCGGACGACGGACGGGATATGCTCTATGTCACGCTGCTGAACGCGTCTGCGGGCAAATGGCGGGTACAGAACGGCACCCGGGCGGACGTGCAGATTCAGAAGCTGATTCCTACGCCTGACGTGAAGGTTTCGGCGGCTCCGGTCGAAGGCGATAGCAATCGCGTGCGGGTAACGTGGTCGACGGAAAATGCCGCCGTCGGCACCGAGGTAACGCTTATGCTGACCGGCAGCAGGGACGCATACATCGGAGAACCGCTTGTAGAAGGATTGGCGGCTTCGGGCAGTACTGTCATCGACATTCCCGAAGAGACGCTTCCGGGCACTTACTATTTGTCGGCCGAGGCGGCAAGCGCGGATGAAGCGCCCGTCTACACGATCGCGGCTAACGCGGTCGAGGTGGCCGGTGCTTACGCGCTGGCCGCGCCTGCCACGCCGGAAGTTCTGTCCGCAGGCAACGGCGAGGCGACGCTGCGATTCGCTTCCGTATCCGGTCAAGTGGAACGGTACCGGATTTGGATTGGCTCAGGAGCGGGAAGCGAACCGATCACGCCAGTCATGGATGTCGAGCCGCAGGCGGGAGCGATCCAGGAAGCGGTCGTCTCGGGACTGACGGCGAACGCGGATTATACGGTGGCCGTCTCGGCTATCGGCCGGCAGGACGGACGGTTTGCGCTCAGCCCGCTGTCAGGAAGCGTCGACTTGACGCTCCCGGCTCCGCAGCCGGCCACGCTGTCGGTGTCGCTTGATGCGGGATCCAGCCTGGTCTCTACGCGCAACGTTGCGGCTTACGACGGAAGCGATCGGACGCTGCTGATCACGTCCGCCGGCAGCGCCAAGCTGAAGGCTGCGACGAACCAGGCGGTTACGCTGGCTCTGACGATCGACGGACAAACGTTCGGCAGCGTTCAAGCGCCGGCGAACGGCGTTCATTCTTTCGATCTGAACGCGCTGCTGAACGTCGGCGCGCTGGAAGAGCGGGAATACAAAGTGCGGATCGAAGCGGTTAATGCCCGCGGCGACCGCAGCAGCGAATCCATCGGGCTGTTCGTCGATCGCACGAATCCGCTGTTGATCGCGTCCGGTTGGGACGATCAAGCGAACGCGCCAATTCCGCTTAACGGGGCGGTGGACGGCTCCGGCAAGCTGCGGATCGTCGGGCAGACGGAAATCGGAGCGAAGCTGGAGATCGACGGAATCGTCGTTCCTCTGGACGACGAGGGCCGCTTCGTCTACTACGCTCCGCTAGTATGGGACAACGGCAAGGACCGGCAATCGATTACGATGAAAGCTTCGGATGGAGCCGGCAATACGACGGATTACGGCTTCGAAGTCGTGAAGGACACCGCGAGCACCGGGGCGACGTTCCCTGGCGACCTCGCCGCGCTGACGGTCGGGGGCGCGTCTCTCGTCGAACCGTATATATTCGACACGGTCTCTTATCAGGCTAAGGCGAATTCGAACAAGGTACGCGTCTACGCAGTACCGATGGAGGCTTCGTCGACCGTGACGATCGACGGGCAGACGCTTCCGGCAAGCGGTTATGTCGAAGTGGACGTAACTGCTGCGGGCCAAACGGCGCAAGTCCGGGTACGTCCGGCCGGCAACGGGCCCGAGAAGACGTACGCGGTGCAGATCGGCGCCGGGTCGAGCGTGCCGCTGCTAAGCGAATTGACGCTGAGAACGCAATCCGGTCAAGCGATTGCCGCCGCTCCGTTCGTCGGAACGGACGATTCGTACGAAGTATACGTAGATTATTCGACAGAGGGCGTTACATTGACGCCTGGCGCACTGATGGCCGGGTCGGCGATCACGGTCGACGGGCAAAACGCGCAGAACGGGCAAGCCTCCCAGATCGTGGCTTTGGAGGCGGGCGAGAACCGGATTCCGGTCATCGTCTCCTCGCCGGACGGCTCGCAATCGCGCAGCTATGAGGTCGTGGTCTTGCGGGAGAAGAGCGGCAATGCCGAGCTGCAACAGCTGGGTATCCAGACGAGCGGCGCTGTACTGACGCCCGAATTCGATCCGAATGTCTTCTCTTATCAGGTAAAGGTCCCGCAAACGACGACCGCCTTCGTTCTTAAGCCTGTTGCGCAGCAACTGGACGCGACGGTTCTCGTCAACGGCCAAAGCATAACGGGAAGCCCGGCGACGATTCCGTTCGGCGGAGACGGCTTAACCGTCAAGATCGAGATGAGCGCGCAGGACGGCAGCACGCGGACTTATACGTTATACGTGCTGCGCCAGAAGGCCTCGCCGGAAGCGCCGCCGCTTCTGGACAGCCTGGAAGCGAGCGCCGCGCTCGACGGCAGCTTTAACCCTTATAAGCTGAACTACGGCACGAAGCTGAGGGTAGAAGGCGGAAGCGTGTCCATTCAGGCCACGGCTAACGACCCGCAAGCGACCGTCACGGTGATGGACAAATCCCTGCAGGGAGGCGGCAGCTTCACGTACGGCTTGAAGATGGGTCTGAATACGATCAAGATTCAGGTAGAATCCGCCGATCAGATCGCTTCGCAGACGTATTCGATAGACGTGACGCGCGTAAGCGCGGGCTCCGCACCGATGGAGACCGTGCGACAATCGACGGTTACCGGCGGATCCGGAGACTGGACCGTTCAAATTCCGATCATTCGGACGATCGCTCCGGACGGCAGCGTCATCGATACCGTAAAGCTGGATGCGGACAAGGCGAAAGCCGTATTGGACAAAGCCCGGCAAAGCAAGAACAGCGTAGCTCGGATTCTGGTGACCGACTTGCCAGGCGAGCCTGCCGACGAGCGTAAAGTAGACCTGAATCCGGGAGCCTTGACCTTGCTTGCCGAGAGCGGGTTGACGCTGCGGATCGAGCTGCCCGAGGGCGTCATCGAGTTACGGACCGATTCGTTGAAGCAGCTGGGCGAACAAGGAAAAGACGTCTACTTCCGGATTGTTCCGATCGTAGCGGCTAACAAGCGGGACGAAGTCGTCGCGCGCGCGCTGCAAGCCGAGTCGGTGCGGCAGGCGGCAGACGGTCGCCCGGTATCCGCGATCGGCGGACCGGTCCGGATAGAAACCAATTACACCAATTACAAGACGGGATTGCTCTTCCGGCTTGACGGGTTGAAGCTGCCGGCGGACGAAGCCGCAGCTAAGCGGATGTTATCGGAGCTGACGGTCTACATTGAGCATAGCGACGGAGAGAAGAAGCTTGCTCAAGGAGAAATCCGCTATGACGAGGATGGCGGCATAGCCGGCCTAGCCATCGAAGTCGATAAGTTCAGCACGTTTACCGTCTTGCGGATGGGCTCGAACGAGACGGCGACACCGACGAAGCTGGAGCCTTACCTGCTCGGTTATGCGGACGGCACCTTCCGTCCGTTGCAATCGATCAAGCGCTCGGAGATCGCAACGATCCTGCATCGCCTCGGCTTGGACGGTGCGGACAAGGAAACGGCCGCCGGAGGGACAACGGGCTACAAGGACGTCAAGGCTTCGCATTGGGCAGCGGAAGCGATCGCCTCCGTGCGGCGTTCCGGCCTGATGCT
Source organism: Cohnella boryungensis (assembly GCF_042651945.1). NCBI lineage: Bacteria > Bacillati > Bacillota > Bacilli > Caryophanales > Paenibacillaceae > Cohnella > Cohnella boryungensis. The sequence goes on from NZ_JBHSED010000036.1 coordinate 29,356, forward strand.
CGGCGACGACAAGGGCTTGTTCCGCCCGGATGCCTCCATTACTCGTGCGGAGCTGGCGAGCATCATTGCCAGACTGCTGCCGTCCGGCGCGACCGGTCGGAGCGAGCTTCCTACAGATGTGCAAGGACATTGGGCGGCGGGAGCGATCGGAAAGGCGCTGGAGGCGGGTATCCTGAAGGGTTATCCGAACGGCACCTTCCAACCGGACCGACAGCTGTCTCGCGCGGAAGCGGTACGGGTATTGAACCAATTGCTCGAACGGCCGACGGCCAGCGTTTCGTCCTCCGGCTGGCCCGACGTGCCGGCCAACTATTGGGCGATCCGGGACATCGAATCGGCAACCGGTACCGTAACGGTATCGGAGAGCGGCGCGGTTCGGATCGAGCCTTACCGCAAGAACGAATCTTCTAAATAATAAATACAGTCTTATATGCAACGAAACGGCCTTGGTCCAGAGATTCATCGGACCGAGGCCGTTTTTGCTTGCGAGCAGGGGCGGATCTCCTCGCTTGCGCTCCACAAATCGGTTAAAATTGATGGAGGCAGCAATTGTGCGGGCTTTGCCGTTGACTTTGTCCAAACGATTCGATAGCATGAACGAGAAAGAGGGTACGCTGGGTGAAATTGGATGGGAGGCTCGCCAAGCTATGAAACCGGGGATATTGATCATCAGCCACGGCTCTAAGGAGTCCGGCTGGGTTAGCTTGGTCGATGAGGCGGTAAGCTCGGCCCGTCAAGCTTGGGGAGAAGAGGTTCTCGTTGCGGCCGGTTTTCTGGAATTGGTTGAGGGCCGTCTTATCCAGGATGCGATCGACGAGCTGGAGCGGGCGGGCGCGGATCGTCTATTGGCGATTCCGTTGTTCATTTCCTCCGGCAGCACCCACGTTTCCGAGATCGGCTGGGCGCTGGGGGCTTACGAGGAGCCTGGCACCGAAACGGATTTGACCCCTGTAGCTTGCAGCGTTCCCCTCCTGTACGGGAAGCCGATGGACGACGATGCCGAAGTGGTGGATGTGCTGCTGGAAAGGCTGCAGGCGTTGTCCGTTCGACCGGATAAGGAAAGTCTACTGCTTATCGGGCACGGCAGCAAGGAAGAGGGCTTCCGGCAGGCTTGGGAGCGGGGATTGGCGCGCCTGTCGGAGAAGCTGATTGAGCAAGGCGGATTCGGCGATTGTCGCTGGGCGATGCTGCAATTGGATCAGGTAGGCGGGAGATGGGAAGAGCTGCGAAGCGATAAGCCGCAGAACGATATCGTTGTCGTTCCGCTGTTTCTCAGCGAAGGATATTTTACGAAAGAGGTTATTCCTTCTCTCCTGAGAGGACTGCCGAGCCGTTACGACGGACGCACGCTGATGCCTCATGTCCGGGTGCTGGACTGGATGAGTCGGCAGGCAGGCAATTGGTTAAATGACATTGGATTCAAGAGGCAGCTATAGACGAAGAGGGGATTTCCGGTTGGACACAATTCGCGCCCGGTTAATCTATAATCCGACTTCCGGCCGGGAGGAAGTCAAACGTAAGCTGGGAGCCATCCTCCAGCGCTTGGAGCAGGGCGGAATAGAGACCTCCTGCCATGCGACGGAGGGCAAGGGGGATGCGACCAGGGCAGCGGAGGAAGCCGTGAAGAGAGGCTTCGATATGGTCATCTCCGCAGGCGGGGACGGCACCTTGAACGAGGTCGTGAACGGGCTGTCGCAGAGCGAGAAGCGTCCTGCGCTCGGGATTCTGCCGCTCGGGACGACCAACGATTTTGCGCGGGCGCACGGCATTCCGAAGAAGTGGGAGGCGGCGTGCGATCTCATTACCCGCCGCTATACGACGGCGGTGGATGTGGGGCAGGCGAACGACCGCTACTTCATCAATATTGCCGGCGGGGGCTCGCTGACGGAATTAACCTATGAAGTTCCCAGCAAGCTAAAGACGATGGTCGGACAGCTTGCTTATTATATGAAGGGTCTGGAGAAGATCACGCGTCTTAATCCGACCCAAATGCATATCTCGGCGGAGGGGATCGGCGAATTCAACGAGGAATTCATGCTGTTCCTGATCGCCAACAGTAACTCCGTGGGCGGCTTCGACCGGCTGGCGCCGAACGCAAGCACAAACGATGGCGTATTCGACGTGCTCGCTCTGCGGAAGTGCAGTCTGGCCGAGTTTCTGCGAATTGCCACAATGGTGCTGCGCGGGGAGTCGATCTTGAACGATCCGCACTTCATTCATTTTCAGACAAATCGGGTTGTCGTGCAATCGGACCATCGCGTGCAATTAAACGTGGACGGCGAATTCGGCGGCACGCTTCCTTGCACGTTTAATCTGCTGCCGGGTCATCTGAACGTTATTGTGGATGAACGAGGGGAATCTACGTACACGAAAAACGGACCTGGGCGGGCCTTGCAGCTATGAGCGGAGGAAAGCGCAGAGACGGAGGAAGACGGGAGAGCCCTGGCGCTGGGAATCGCGATAGCCTAGCCGGCGGGCGCAAGCGGCAGGGCGGCAGAGCAGTCAACGGGCAAGCGAATAATCGCGGCAGGCAGGACCGTTTCGCAAGCGGGCGAGAGGGAAGAAGTGGCGGAGCACCATCCTCTCTTGCAGGAGTTCCGGTGGCGGTTGGACAGAGCGTCGCTTGCGATATTATCGGATTGACGCATGACGGGGAAGGGGTAGGCCGAGTCGAGGGCTATACCCTTTTTGTTCGTGGAGCGCTGCCCGGGGAACGGGTTCGCGCGGAGGTCGGCAGCATCGGCAAATCGTTCGGCCGAGCATGGATGACGGAGCTGCTGGAGGTTGGCGAGAGCGAGAACAAGGGCGAGGGCGAGAAGATTCGCGTAACGCCGCCGTGCCCGATCTATGAGGATTGCGGCGGGTGTCAGCTTCAGCATCTGGCGTATGCCGAGCAGCTGAAATGGAAGCGGGAGCATGTCGTTAATAATCTGAGGAGAATCGGCAAAGTAGCAGTGGCCGGAGCCGAGGGAGCTGTCGCCGCGGGCGATGGGACGCTCGACGGCCGTCCTGAGGCGGTCGTTCATCCGACGATAGGGATGAGCGAGCCCTGGCGGTATCGGAACAAGGCGCAGGTGCCTATCGGCAGCGCGGGCGGAAATCTCGTCGGCGGCTTCTATGAGAAGGGGAGCCACGAGATCGTCGAGATGGGAGCTTGCCTCATTCAGGTGGAAGAGAATGAGAAGACGGTGCGCATCGTGAAGGAGGCCGCGCGGCTGCTGGATATTCCGCCTTACAGCCGGGAGTCCGGGCGCGGCCTGCTGCGGCATGTCGTTGTCCGCCATGCCCGAACGACGGGACAGCGGATGGTCGTGCTGGTCACGAACGGACGCGATATTCCGCGCGGCGAGGAGCTGGTCGCTTTGTTACGCGAAAGCGTACCCGGAATCGCGAGCATCTGCCAGAACATCCAGACGGCTGAGACTTCCGTCGTCTTCGGCGACGAAACCCGCACGCTGTGGGGCGAGGACGTAATCTATGACGAGATCGGAGGCATCCAGTTTGCGATCTCGCCGCGTTCGTTCTTCCAGGTTAACCCTGAGCAGACGGTGCAGCTTTATCGCAAGGCGGTGGAGTATGCCGGCCTGACCGGCGAGGAGACCGTTATCGATGCGTACTGCGGCATCGGGACGATCTCGCTGTTCCTTGCCCGGCATGCGAAGCGGGTGTATGGCGTGGAGATCATTCCGGAAGCGATCGAGGATGCCCGGCGCAACGCCGCGTTGAACGACATCCGCAACGCCGAATTCGCCGTCGGCCCCGCCGAGGTCGTCATGCCCCGATGGCAAGCGGAAGGCATCGCCCCCGATGTCATCGTCGTCGACCCTCCTCGCAAAGGCTGCGATCCCGCGCTTATCTCCACGATGCTGGAGCTTCGACCGGCTCGTATCGTCTACGTCTCCTGCGATCCCGCGACTCTGGCTCGGGACTTGAAGCTGCTTGAGGATGGCGGGTATCGTACGGTGGAGGTACAGCCGGTGGATATGTTTCCTCATACGGGGCATGTGGAGTGCTGTGTGTTGCTCGTAAGAAAGTAATATTTCAGCCGCATTTACCTTTTATATTAAGACTGATAGAGCCTAAGCGGAGGTTCAAGAAGCCGCTTGCACTGAAACTTTCAGCGCAAGCGGCTTTTTACACCGACGCTTTAGATTTGAACGATCCAGATCGCTTACCTGTGTTACTAACTACAATCGACCGTACCACTCGGCCAGCTCTGCTGAAGGCTGAATATTGAGTTCTTGCTTTAGCAGCGCTTCATACTGCTTGTAGTGCAATTGGAGGGCCAGTCTGTCCTTCAAAGCGGCAAACCCGTGCATAAGCAGCATATTCGCTTCCTCATCCAATTCGTTGCGCCGCACCAACCTTTTAGAAATCTGAACGGCCTGACGAATCTGATTATTTTCGAGCAGCCACTTGGCTAGACGTTTGGCAAACGCCTCATACAAATCAATGAGCCGCTCGCGCTCGACAAGCGCCCACCCGTACGCTTTGTCATCGAACAAATCGCCTGTATACATTTTCTCAACGGCAATTGCGGCCTCTTCATTATTCTCATCAATGGTGTGAAAACCGGACAATCGCTCTTCGAATTCTATGAAATCGATCTTGATTTGTTCTAGACTCATCTGATAATGTTCGCGATCGGAGGAAAGTATTTCCTTTATCCCGTAAGTAGACAGCGTCCTACGCAGCTGGTATAGCGCAGTATTGAGATAAAACTCCGAATTCTTCCCTTCTCTATCAGGGAATAAATCTTCCAGTATACGGACTTTGGTCGCACGATTGCCGCGACAGAGCAACAAATACGCAAACAGCTCCTGACTTTTGCGGGACGTCCACTTCAATGAGTCTTCTTGCTTGCTGCTGATTTGCAATCCTCCCAAGCCTGCAACCGACAATCGTTTCAAACTGTCCACGTTACCGGAATCGAGTTTTTCCGCCCGCCCTCTCGCCGCTCTCGCAACGGTTTCTTCTAAGCGCTTCAGGGAAACTGGCTTCACAATATAATCCAATGGATATACGTCAAAAGCATCCAGCGCATACTCCTTATGGGAGGTTACGAACACAATATCCAAGTCGGTGTTCATCTTCCGTAACTCAAGGGCTAATGTCAATCCGCTGTCTTCCGCGATCATGATATCGATAAAGGCAAGATCCACGACATGCTGTGCGGCAAACGTAACCGCCTCTTCACTGCTGCGTATCATCCCGACGATTTCCACACCTTCTATTCGCGACAATAGCTGGCTCAATGCCGTCAACATCGCCTGTTCGTCATCGATAAGCAATACTTTCATCGTTGTCCCTTTCCGAGTCTGCAGCGCGAAGCGAAAAGTAAAAAACGGTTTTCCGGCGCGGCATGCTCTCCACCCAAATGTGTCCTCCGCTCATCCGCACGAATTGTTGGCAGACTTGCAATCCCAGGCCGGTTCCTCTCTCCCCGGCAGTCCCCGTCGTAGACACGAGTCTCAGCGGATCGAACAACTCCCGAACCCGATCATCCTCCATACCCACACCATTGTCGCTAACCGATACGATTACCTGTCCGGCATTATTTTCGGCGCTAACCCTAACGGTCCCGCCCCGCTCGGAAAATTTAATTGCATTCGTCAGCAGGTTACGAACGATCAAATTGACTGCTTCTCTATCCGCATAGACCGCAATGTCGCCGTCGATCTCGGTATGTATAGCGATTTGTTTGGCTTCGCTTTTGATTCGCAGCGTGCGGCACGCTTCCTCGACCCTATCCGTCAGTCGCAATCGTTCGGGTTGCAGCAGCATGCCTTCCTTCTGGCTGCGAAACCATTCCAGCAAATTTTCGATCATCGCGAACGTATTTTGAATTTGCCCGCTTAACGCATCGATCACTTCCTGATGATTGCGGTTAAACATCGTTTTATCTACTTCCAGTACTTCGATCAAACTAGCCTGAACCGCCAACGGATTCCGGATATCATGGGAAACGATTGCGAACAAATGATCCTTTAGCTGATTAAGTTTAACGATCTGCTCCATCTGTCTTTGCTTTTCCGTTATATCGAACAATACGGATACGGTTCCTTGCTCAGCCCCACCCCGGGAGGCGAGCGGATACACCTTGACCGAATAGACCCGTGCTTCTCCGTTCACCTGGGCGTCAATCTCTATATCGCTCGTCTCCATTCGCTTGCAGGCTTGCAGCCAATTCGGCCAATCGGCCAACAATTTGTCGATAGGCTTCCCCGCAATCGAACTTTCTCCCGAACCCGTCAATAAGGGCTCGACATACGAATTGCTATCGACGACGCTTCCCTTGTGATTGACAATGAGTATCCCTTCTTTCATTGTCTCCACCACGACTTGTCTTGCGAGCGGAACGACCGAGAACATCCGGTGACGGATCACGATCCACAGCATGGTCATTCCCACAAATCCGCAATAAACCGAGATAGGAAGCAGCCACGGCGCGAAGCCGGAATAAGCGGACTTGGCAATTTCCGTCGCTGCGGGGATGCAGCCGCACAGAACCAACCAGATTCCGGGCTTGCGAAGCTCGGGACGTACGCGCCGCAGATAGACGAACAAATAAAAGACGCAAGCAGCAAGAATCAGATAACAGATGATATTAAACGCAAGAGAATAAACGGTTTTGCTTACTTCCAAATGCCCTTGGCCCAGCTCTATATTCCAAAAAAGCAGATGGTGATAGGGGTTCGTCCATATAAGCACTGACCATAACACAAAAATCGATAGAATCTGCATCATACGCAACGGACGTAAATATTCGTCTTTCCCGAACAGGGCCAGCACGAAAAAAATCATCATAGGCACCACAAACAACAAGCTGGTTTGTTCCATATTTCGAAACAGTATTTTGGATGACAAACTTTCGCTGTTGATTTCCATGATCACGCTTCCGGCATAAATCACGCGACAGACCATAACCCAGGCAAAATATCGGATTCCCCGTTCCTGGCTATACAGAAAGGCGTAACATAAAAACGCGATCATTAAAAAAATGGAAACCAGCATGGCCACATTGGGTAGCGTTACACTCATTACGATCAAGTTCTCCTTATGACGGGAAGCATCTATATTGATCATACTATATGGAAGGTTCTTTCACTATAACAAGTGAACTGTAGTCCTTTCATAGTTCTTTCATAGTTCTTTTATAGTTCTTTTATAGCCGTCTGATATGCTAGTTTTTATTAAAATACTGGGAAAATTATTCCTCAAGCTATTAAGAAAAGGAGAACATAATGAGAAAATCGACTATAATCGCAAAAAAAATAATGATTTGTCTACTAGCGCTTATCCTTATCGCAAGTCCATTATTTATTCCGGCGAATGCCGATGCTGCATCAAATGATCCTGTATTTGTTTCAATTACTTCTGAAGATTCGACTACATTTGCGTTGGATCAGGACGGTCAGATCTGGGCATGGGGAGAGAATGGCAACCAATATGGGCAATATGGTGACGGAACAACGGTATCCTCCTTACTCCCCAAAAGAGTTCTGGTGATGAATGGCGGTACCCCGGTTAGATTTACAAAAGCAAAACCGACAGCGAATCATTCTATGGCGTTGGATAGTAATGGTAATGTCTGGACGACGGGGCGCGATAATCTCGGACAATTGGGCAATGGAGCGTTAGGCGATTCTCTTACATGGGAGAAAGTTAACATCCCGGGCAAAACGTTTACGGACATCGCAGCGGCACGGGAGGCTTCATTTGCTTTGGACAGTCAAGGTTTCTTGTGGCGATGGGGCTATAATTTAAACTCGAATTCCCAAGTACCGATCCAGGTGCCGGTGCAAGAGGAAGGGAATACGATTAGATTAAAATCTCTTTATGGACATACGCAAGCGGTTTTCGCAATAGATACAAATGATCGATTATGGTTAATCGCTGAGGGTGAGGTTGTTCCCGAAAGATACCTTTTTCTAGGAAGCCATGGGTTCCAATCGGTTTCGCTTGGTTCCAGTGGAGCGTCTTCTTTTGCATTGGCTCTTGATGAATTCGGGGATGTATGGGGATGGGGAAACAATTCGAATGGACAACTTGGACATGGGCTTCCTACAGGCACCTGGCGCACTCCAACCCCGATGACGATTAAGAACGGTAACGGCGTTCCGATTAAATTTGCTCAAATATCCGCTGGATATACTCACACGTTAGGCATAGATGTAGATGGGAAGCTGTGGGTGTGGGGAGCAAACGAATTGGGGCAGCTGGGCGACGGTACAACCGTGAATGCTGTAGAAGCTAAGACATATAGTGTCTCTTTTCAAGAGGGGGGCAATGTGCGATTAATCGGTTTTAAATTCGTGGAGGGGGGATCTGACAGATCGTTTGCCCTGGATCAAGACGGGAAGCTGTGGCATTGGGGTAATGGAATATTAAAGCCACAAAAGCTCGGTTTGGCAGTAAGTGCGGCCAGTCCGGCGAAGGAGATCACCGCATTCGGCTTCGCGACACCGGCAGTGACGGGAACGGTGAACGAGGAGAATCATACGATCAGCGTTAATGTGCCCTATGGAACGGATGTAACTGCCCTAACGCCGACGATTACGCATACAGGCGCGAGCGTCTCGCCGAACAGCGGCGCGGCGCGGAACTTTACCAATCCGGTTACCTATACGGTGACGGCAGCGGATGGCTCCACGCAAGATTACACCGTAACGGTCACAGTGGTCGTGAACCCTGCGAAGGCAATCACGGCGTTCGGCTTCGCGACACCGGCAGTGACGGGAAGGGTGAACGAGGGGAATCATACGATCAGCGTAACGGTTCCTTATGGCACGAATGTGACGGCTTTGACGCCGACAATTACGCACACAGGTGCGAGTATATCACCGAATAACGGCGCGACGCGGAACTTTACCAATCCGGTGATCTATACGGTGACGGCAGAGGATGGCTCCACGCAGGATTACACCGTAACGGTCACTGTGGCCTCCGGAATCACTTCTTTCGCCTTCGAAAGCCTGGGAGTGACGGGAACGGTGGACGAGGAGCGTCACATTATCAGGGTTGAAGTGCCATATGGAACGGATATCACGTCGCTGACACCGACGATTACGCACACAGGATGGGATATCCATCCGAAAAGCGGCGTGGCGCAGGACTTCTCGATCGTAGGGAATGTCCACTATAGGCTTGATGGCAGTGTTTTTTACGCAGTAGGGATCACTGTGGCCGCGAACCCGGCGAAGGAGATCACCGCGTTCGGCTTCGCAAGCCCGGCAGCGACGGGAACGGTGGACGAGGGGAATCATACGATTGCCATCACCGTTCCATATGGAACGGATGTCAGGTCGCTAACTCCGACGATTGCGCATACGGGCGCAAGCATCTTGCCGAATAACGGAGTGGCCCAGAACTTCACCAATCCGGTGACGTATAAGGTGACCGCAGAGAATCGCTCCACGCAGAATTACACCGTAACGGTGGATGTGGCCGCCAACCCGGCGAAGGCAATCACGGCGTTCAGCTTCACGACGCCAGCTGTTTCCGGTACGGTGAACGAAGCGAATCATACGATTGCCATCACTGTTCCTTATGGAACGAATGTCGCGTCGCTAACTCCGACGATTACACACTCAGGTGCAAGCATCTCGCCGACCAGCGGCACGGTACGAAACTTTACCAATCCGGTGATGTATACGGTGAGGGCAGCGGATGGCTCCACGCAGAATTACACCGTAACGGTGAACGTCGCCGCCAACCCGGCGAAGGCGATCACCGCGTTCAGCTTCGCAAATCCGGCAGTGACGGTAACAGTGACCGAAGCGAATCATACAATTGCCATCACCGTACCTTATGGAACGAATGTCGCGTCGCTAACTCCGACGATTGCGCATACGGGCGCGAGCATCTCGCCGAATAGCGGTACGGCGCAGAACTTTACCAATCCGGTGACCTATAGGGTGACTGCAGCGGATGGCTCCACGCAGAATTACACCGTAACGGTGAATGTAGCCGCCAACCCGGCGAAGGCAATCACCGCGTTCAGCTTTGCTGCACCAGCTGTGACGGGAACGGTGAACGAAGCGAATCATACGATAAGCGTTAATGTGCCATATGGAACGAATGTGACGGCCTTGACTCCGACGATTGCGCATACGGGCGCGAGCATCTCGCCGACCAGCGGCACGGTACGAAACTTTACCAATCCGGTGATGTATACGGTGAGGGCAGCGGATGGCTCCACGCAGAATTATGTCGTGACCGTGAATGTAGCCGCCAACCCGGCGAAGGCGATCACCGCGTTCAGCTTCGCAAGCCTGGCAGTGATGGGAACAGTGAACGAAGCGAATCATACGATAAGCGTTAATGTGCCATATGGAACGAACGTGACGGCCTTGACTCCGACGATTGTGCATACGGGCGCGAGCATCTCGCCGACCAGCGGTACGGCACAGAACTTTACCAATCCGGTGACCTATAGGGTGACCGCAGCGGATGGCTCCACGCAGAATTATGTGGTGACCGTGAATGTAGCCGCCAACCCGGCGAAAGCGATCACGGCGTTCAGCTTTGCTGCACCAACTGTGACGGGAACGGTGAACGAAGCGAATCATACGATAAGCGTTAATGTGCCATATGGAACGAATGTGACGGCCTTGACTCCGACGATTGTGCATACGGGCGCGAGCATCTCGCCGACTAGCGGTTCGGCGCAGAACTTTACCAATCCGGTGACCTATAGGGTGACCGCAGCGGATGGCTCCACGCAGAACTACACCGTAACGGTGAATGTGGCCGCCAACCCGGCGAAGGCGATCACAGCGTTCAGCTTCACGACACCGTCTGCTACGGGTACGGTGAACGAGGCGAACCATACGATTGCCATCACCGTGCCTTATGGGACGAATGTCGCGTCGCTAACGCCGACGATTACGCACACAGGTGCGAGCATCTTACCGGGCAGCGGTACGGCACGGAACTTTACCAATCCGGTGACGTATACGGTGACCGCAGCGGATGGCTCCACGCAGAATTACGCCGTAACGGTCAATGTGGCGGCGAACCCGGCGAAGGCAATCACAGCGTTCAGCTTCACGACACCGGCTGCTACGGGTACGGTAAACGAGGCGAATCATACGATTGCTGTAACCGTGCCGTATGGAACGGATGTTACGTCGCTAACGCCGACAATTGCGCACACGGGCGCGAGTATCTCGCCGACCAGCGGCGCTGCGCAGGACTTCACCAACCCGGTGACGTACACGGTGACCGCAGCGGATGGCTCCACGCAGAATTACACCGTAACGGTGAATGTGGCCGCCAACCCGGCGAAGGCAATCACGGCGTTCAGCTTCACGACACCGTCTGCTACGGGTACGGTGAACGAGGCGAACCATACGATTGCCATCACCGTGCCTTATGGGACGAATGTCGCGTCGCTAA
>NZ_JBHSED010000036.1:40765-70574 GCF_042651945.1 Cohnella boryungensis
TACACCAACTGCTGCGGGTACGGTAAACGAGGCGAATCATACGATTGCTGTAACCGTGCCGTATGGAACGGACGTCACGTCGTTGACGCCGACAATTGCGCACACGGGCGCGAGTATCTCGCCGACCAGCGGCGCTGCGCAGGACTTCACCAACCCGGTGACGTACACGGTGACCGCAGCGGATGGCTCCACGCAGAATTATGTGGTGACCGTTAATATCGCTCCTGCAAGCGCGCAACAATTGACTGCGGATAGAGCAGACCGTCAGGTCAACTTAAACTGGGCTACAGTGACTGGCGCAACCTATTACAATGTGTACGTATCGACCGTTCAAGGTCTGTTTACCGAACCGGCTGCTGTTACGGTTACGGACGCGACATACAACATGACCGGGCTAATGAACGGAACGACATATTACTTTATCGTAAAAGCAGGTAATTCAGGAGGCTTGAGTGAGGCGTCGAATGAAGCCATCGCCACACCAGGTACTTTTCCCGACGCACCTACAAATGTAATAGCCGTTGCTGGGGATGGGCAGGCAACCGTTTCCTTTACCCCCCCGGCCAATGACGGTGGTTATGCCATCACCAGCTATGAAGTGACTGTTTCATCGGGAGGAATTGTGCGAAGCGGAGCCTCAAGCCCAATCACGGTGACCGGCCTGACCGCTGGCATAAGTTATACCTTTACAATTAAAGCGATTAATGATGTCGGAAAAAGCATGGCTTCTGCTGCATCCAATGCAGTCATCCCAAGTTCCCCGCCCGGCGGCGGCAACAACAATAACAACAGCAACAACACCGATAACGAAGAGATTGCAGTTCAACTCGCGGACGTCCTTCTTAACCATCAAGTGGTCGAAGCGGGAGCGAAAGCAACAGTGGATCACGGCAACAAGATGCTGACGATCGTTGTCGATCGGACCAAGCTTGAGAATCGACTTGCAGCGGAAGAACAAGGCGCGATCATCACCTATCGGGCGAACTCAAGCTTTGATAGGGTTGTGGCTGAGATGGACGTCCAATTGTTCAGAAGCATGGCAACAAAGCAAGCTGTCATTACTCTTGAAACCGACAAGGCCAAGTATGTGTTGCCAGTGCAGCAAATCAACCTTGAAGCTTTAGTCAGCCAGTTTGGCGATTCGGTTGCCCTGCAGAACATCAAACTAAAAGTAGAGATTAACACACGGGGAGCACAGAACACGGCTAATTCGATCAAAGATGCCGTATCCAAAGGCGTGTTCACCCTCCTAGTGCCGCCGATTGAATATAACATCCAGGCGACATACGGTGAGACAACAGTCGAAGTTTCGAAGTTCAACACTTTCCTGGAACATTGGATTGCGATTCCGGACAACGTGAACCCGGATTCGGTGACAGCAGCCGTAGTCGTTGAACCGAATGGTATGTTCCGCACTGTACCAATCCAAGTCGTTGTGATTGAAAACCAGCATTATGTAAAAGTCAGCAGCCTGAATAACGGCACGTTCGCAATTGTATCTCATTCTGCAAAATTAAAAGATGTGGCGAGTCATTGGGCCGAACAGGCTATCCGCGACATGGGTGAGCGGATGATCGTTGAAGGTACAGGTAACTTGTATGAGCCGGATCGGGAAGTTACCCGAGCGGAGTTTGCCGCGATACTCGTTCGTGGATTAGGGCTGCCTATGGAGAATGAAGCTGCACCATTCTCGGATACTCCCCAGTCGGCTTGGTACAACAATGTCGTGAATACAGTATATACCTATCGCTTGATTACTGGATTTGAAGACGGCACGTTTCATCCGAATGATCGAATTTCTCGCGAGCAAGCGATGGTCATGTTATCCAGAGCCATGATATTCACCGGACTTAAAGCCAAGCTACCCGGCCAAGCGGCAGATGAAGCACTACTTCCGTATACGGATGCGGCTTCTGCCTCCAATTGGGCGTTGGGCGGAATTGCAGATTGTATCCAGTCAGGAGTCATACAGGGGAAAAGCGATGCAAAACTTGCGCCACAGGACTTCGTGACGAGAGCCGAAGCTGCGACCATCGTGCAACGCCTGCTACAGCTATCCGATCTAATCTGATATTTGTTAACATGAGGTTATCCTGCACGTGCTTATCAGCGTGCAGGATAACCTTATTTCTCTATAGCGTGCTGGTGAAAGACCAGTCGCGGGAAGGCCGCGTAGCTTGGATGCCTGCGCACGGCGAAATCCGGGCGTAGAAGCGCATCGACGAAAGTACCTTTCGGAGAACAGGGCGAGCGACGAAACAGGCCGTAACATAAAAGTAAGAGACCGAGGGGCGCGTATTACCTATAAAATCAGGACAACACAACCTGCGGGAGGAAAGGGGCCTTGCTTTGTTCAAGCTTGACGAGGAGGTAAGAGTGATTGAATGCCATACGGCTAACTACACCCAAGGAAGAAGTTCAACACTCCAAGTCAAGCTAGGCCATTCGACAAGAAGCTCGGCTTCTATGACGGCGCATTCCGATATGCGTTCACGATGACTGGCAAGCTGTTTCCCGACACGCCCATGTTCTCCGTCAATGAAGACGATCTGGTGAAAATGAAGATTATTAACCGCAGTCCTACGGATCATCCGATGCACCGCACGGCCATCATATACTTGTTCTCAGCCGCAACGAAGAGCCCTCGACTGGCAGTCCTTAGTGGTCCGATACGCTGAACACGGCTCCCGACGACACTTTCGAAAATGCTTTCAGAGCGGACAATCCCGGAATATGGATGGATCATTTCCATAATTTTTAGCACGCTTCAGTCGGGATGATGATGCATTGTCCTACGAGGGCATTACTTCGCCATACGAGATGGGCAGGGGGGGCCGAACGTTCCGGAGCGACAGAGTATATGCATAATGGGAAAATAGGAATCTTAATCAGCTATCAAGCACAGGTTTCGAGAGAATGAGCCGTACCTTCCAAGCAGGCGGGTGGCTCCTGTTACTAGCCATCCCCTTCGCGCTGATGTTCCCCCATTCGACACATGTGGAGTGCTGTGTGTTGTTGGTTAGGGAGTAGTGTTTGGAAGCCGCATTTACCTATCCGTCAAAGCTTAGGTGTAGTTAGCGCCTTGGCTTTTTTTTCGTTTGGATATGCGCCATTACCCGTCTCTCTTAGATTGAGTTAGGAATGAGCGTCGCTCCATACTCAGCAGAAGTTTGACGCTCGTCTCCTTTCAAAGTCAGGCGCTCGCGGTGTCTCCGTAGGAATGATACAGCGATGTCCGCCGATCGCAATCAGTTGATAATGGAGGGTTTTCGTAGCATTTTGTAGAATATTTTAAATAAGCAATACAGCAGGAATTAAAGATAGGATTTCTTCTATGCCCGTAATCCAGTGTAGTAGATAACGATACCTGCTACTAGCAAAAGAATCTAACAACGTGAGTGGGGATACTGATATGTATCAAGCGAGAAGATTGTGGAAGTTAGTTCTAGGCTTAATAATTTTAGGATTGCAACCTTTGTACCTAACCGACAGAGCGTTTGCCGCCCCTCCGGATGCCACCATCGTGGTCGCTAACAATGATCTGTCTATCGGCGAAACTTCGCTGGTGACGATCACCTTCTCAGAAGCGGTGACTGGATTTACCCGTGCAAACCTGATAGCAGAAAACGGCACTTTAAGCGCCCTTGCAACTAGTAATAACATCACCTATACCGCAACCCTCACGCCGGCTGATGGTATCAACGCCCCCACGAATATGATCACGGTCAACAAAGCTGGCGTAGTAAATGCCTCTAACGAAGTGGGAATAGGAACCGTCCAATCTAACAATTACTCCATTGACACGTTGAGTCCAACTGTGACGAGCGTATCGGTTCCTGCCAGTGGTTATTACGGTTTAGGAAAAAACTTGGTTTTTACAGTACGCATGAGTGAGCCCGTATTCGTTACGGGCACTCCAAGTATCTCATTGATTATAGGAACAACAGTTGTTCAAGCTGCCTATGCAAGCGGTTCGGGGACAGACACGTTGCAATTCAGCTACACCGTGCAAGCTGGACAAATGGATGCTGACGGAATTTCCGTTGGAGCGACGCTCAATGACGGATCGATCAAGGATTATGCAGGCAACGATGCGGTATTAACGCTAAATAACGTGGGAAGCACAGCGAACGTATTAGTGGATACAACAGCTCCAACGATAAATAGCGTAGCGGTACCGAGCGATGCGACGTATAAAACCGGCGATTCATTAGAGTTTAAAGTGACCATGAGCAAAAATATTACGGTTACTACGGGAACACCTACACCGCAACTAACACTGATTATCGGTGGAGTGAATCGTGCAGCATCGTATGAGTCCGCCGAATCCGACGACAAAATACTTCATTTCATTTATAAGGTTCAATCCGGAGATTTGGATACCGATGGCATTAATGTCGGCGTATTGTTAAGCAATAATACGATTTATGATGATGCGGGCAATGCTTTAGCAGCAACGTCAACGCCAAACAATGTCCCTGACACAACGGGGATACTCGTGGATGCAATACCTCCAGAGATATCCAGCATAGCGGTACCAGACGCTGGTCATTATAAAACTGGCGATTCATTAGATTTTACCGTGACTATGAGTAAGAATATTACGTTTACTGGAGTAGGGACACCGCAGCTTGAGATCCATATAGGAGGAACGAATCGTATAGCCTCCTTGATTAGCGAGACATTGTCAAATACGCACACCTTACAATTCAGGTATACCGTGCAAGCTGGAGATCATGACAACGATGGCATTGCCATTGCAACCTTGTCACTGAATGGCGGTTTGATGAAGGATGTGATAGGCAACGATGCGGACTTAACATTAAACAACGTAGGCGATATGTCGGGTGTGTTAATCGATACAACAGCCCCAACGATTACCGGCCACACTTTAGGCAATGGTAATGCCTATATCGACGTGATGTTTAGTGAAGGCGTATTTGCAACGGGTAATGGCTCGGGCGCTTTGACTTCAAACGACTTACGATTGAACTTCACTAGAAATGGCGGAACTGCTTCCTCTGTTTCGATTCATTCTTTAAAGAAAACAGATGGAGGAGATTTGACTGGCGGAGAGACCGCCATTCGAGTAAATCTTGACATAACGGGTATTACGACCGGTAATGAAACCATTGAAGTAGTGCCGGCGGATGGCGCATCCGTCTTTGATGCGGCGGGCAATGCCGTAGAAAGCTCACAATCGTCTGGAACGGTAACGCTTCTCGATATGCGCGCTCCAGTAATTAGCCCGACAAACGCAAACTTCGACAAATACGCCGGAACAGCGGCGAATAGCAATGTAACGACAACACTGACGCTGAACGGCAAAACGCTGACCTATATTGCCAACGGAGCGACGACACTCGTGTCGGGAACGGACTATACCGTATCGGGCAACACGGTGACGATTCTGAAGGCGTACTTGATGGCGCAACCGGTCGGAACGGCCAGTTTGACGTTCACGTTCAGCGGAGGATCTGCGCAGTCGTTTGCGATAAGGGTGAACGATACAACGCCTTCGAATAGCAACGAGAATAGCGGCTCAACGCCTGCCGCCACCAATCCGGTCATCGACCAGAACGGTGTGCCGCTTAGCCCGGATAAAATAGATACAACGAAGTCATCCATCACGCTGGAAGTTACGCCGAAGGATGGCGTAGCCTATGTCAGCATACCGGCAAGCATTTTGACCGGCTTTGAGAGCAAGAACGCCGCCTTTATTATCGAAATCAAGACGCCTTACGGCAGCTATCAAGTACCGGTCAATCTAACGTCGACCATTCCGGGGCTGAAGGACATGCTTGCAGAGAATCATATCACAGCCGAGGATATTAGCTTCAAGATCACCTTGACTGATAAGACCGGCAATAAGGATATCCAAGCTGCATGGGCAAACGGATTGCCAAATCGTCAAGTGATGGGCTCTATTGTGGATTTTCACTTAGAGATCATCAACTTCAAGACGGGGAAAAACATCGGCAAGGCAGATCAGTTCAATCAGGCGCTAACTCGGGTTATTCCGATGCCTAGGAACATGATGGTCGTACCTACGCAATGGGGCGCTTTCCGCTACAATGAGACGACCAAGAAGTTTGAGTTTGTCTCCGCTAAGAAGGTACAGATCGACGGTGTATGGTATGTGATGATCAGCTCACGCTCTAACAGCGTTTACGTCGTGGCGGAAAATACCATGAGTTTCACCGATATGCTGGAGCATTGGGGCAAATCGTTCGTCCAGCTTGCCTCGGCGAAAGGACTTGTTGATGGGGTCGGCAATGGCAAATACGACCCGAATCGCATAGTCACGAGAGCGGAGTTTACCGCCATGTTAGTTCGGTCGCTGGGAAGAGGCACATCAACCGGCAGTACATTGTCCTATTTCGATGTAAAGTCCGACGCATGGTACTTCGACGAGATTACCAAAGCGAAAGAGCTTGGACTTTTGAACTTTGTACAAGGCAATAGCTTCAAGCCCGATCAGCCGCTGACTCGCGAGGAAATGGCGAGCATGCTGGCGAAAGTCATTTCATTGGAGAAGCTGCCGATCACCAAGGAATTCGTTAGCTTGGATGGCTACAAGGATATCGTAAGCGCGGACGCAGCCTATCTGGAGGACATTCGCTTGACGGTCAATCTTCAAATCATGAATGGCACAGGCGCAAATTCGTTCAGTCCGAAGGGTGAAACGACACGTGCCCAAGCGGCGGTTGTGTTTATTAGGATGCTGCAAACCCTTGGAATGATCGACAGATAAGCGGACTGTAGCAGATCACAAGATAATATTTTCCCGCATACGGGGCATGTTGAGTGCTGTGTGTTACTGGTTAAGGAGTAGTGTTTGAGAACCACAATTTACCTGTTTGAAAAGCCAGACCGCCCGAAGCTTCTTGAGTTCGGGCTATATTTGCTATAATCCAAATAGTGAGGAGTTCTATCAGACTACATAAACTCGGCAAGAGCTTTCGCAAAAATAGCTAAATAGGATGGGCAAAATAAAACGGCTACCGACAAGTTACTGAGTAAATTTAGAAGCTAATTACTTTAACATGAGGCAACTGCAAGGAACTATACATACTAAATGACCATGAATGACCATGATAGGAGAAAGAATGAAATTGATACGAAGATGGAATCACTTGAAAACGTTAGCAAGTGCAGTTCTCATTTTTATGTTGCTGTTCAGTGCACATTCAGCAGTTTGGGCTAATCAAGAGTGTGTAAAATAAATTGTGTAAACTCTCAAACCTAAATCTATTAAACTAAGAGAAAGGTTGGTTTGAGAGGATGACGACACAAATGGCACAGTTTAGCAAAGATCAGGTCAAGGCATTCATCAAGGACAACAATCTGAAGACAATGGATGATGTGCAATCAGCGCTGAAAGAATTGTTTGCTGAGACGCTGCAATCCATGCTTGAGGCCGAGCTTGACTCAGAGCTGGGCTACAAGAAGCACGAGATTACGAACAAGGAAACAAGCAACAGCCGTAACGGCAAGACCAAGAAAACGATTATCAGCGAGTATGGCGAGCTCGACATTGAGGTACCGCGCGACCGCAACGGCGATTTTGAACCGATGATCGTCAAGAAGCACCAGAAGAACGTAACCGGCATTGAAGACCAGATCATCGCGATGTATTCCAAGGGCATAAGTACACGGGACATCCAAGATCATTTGCATCAATTGTACGGCATTGAGGTCTCGCCGACCATGATATCGAACGTCACGAACAAGATTGTGCCGATCATCAAAGAATGGCAGAATCGACCGCTGCAGAGCGTATACGCGGTAGTATTCATGGATGCCATTCACTACAAGGTGAAGCAAAACGGCGCCATTGTGAATAAAGCAGCCTATATGGTGATTGGGATTGACCTTGACGGCAACAAGGATGTTCTGGGCATGTGGATCGGTGAGAACGAATCGTCTAAGTTCTGGCTCAGCGTCCTAAATGACCTCAAGAACCGCGGCGTACAAGATATCCTCATCAACTGCGTAGATAACTTGAAGGGCTTTACGGAAGCGATTGGGGCCAGCTATCCAAAGACAGACATCCAGAAGTGCATCATCCACCAGGTTCGCAACTCGACGCGCTACGTCTCCTACAAGGATCTGAAGAAAGTAACTGCTGACCTGAGGCCGATCTACAAGGCCGTAACGGAGGAGGCAGCGAAGCTGGAGTCGGATCGCTTTGAAGAAGTCTGGGGCAGCAAATATCCACTTATCGTACGCTCATGGCGTAACAACTGGGACGAGCTGGCCACGTTCTTTAAGTTTCCTCCTGAGATTCGCAAGCTCATCTATACAACGAATATGATCGAGAGCTATCACCGGCAACTACGCAAGGTTACAAAGGGAAAAAGCATCTTCCCGTCAGATGAAGCGCTGCTCAAAATGCTATATCTGGCTACGCAAGATGTGATACGCAAATGGACCGGCAGAGTGCAAAATTGGGGACAAATCCTCCTCCAGCTCTCCGTTTTTTATCCGGACCGCATTAAGCACCACCTGCCTTAATGAGCCAGTTCCCCCTCGGGGGAATTGTTCACATAAAAGAGTTTACACAAAATTCTTTACAGACCCAATCATTGTGGAAGGAGAAATCTATAATGAACAACTCTCATCAAACGCTACGTGCTATGGTAATCCTCATGGCCATTACTATGTTGATGTTGCTAGTCGGATGCAATAACAGTACCCCTACTGAAACGATGAACCCCAGCCCTATTTCGAGTTCAGCACCTACTTCAACGTTATCTCAAACACCTTCTCCAACACCAGATCCGACACAAAACGGAGAAACTAAAACTTTTAATTTTGGCGGACTCAAACTTGAGGTAACAAACGTCTACGAGGTTCGAACCGAAAATATGAAGGATGATGGAGGTAATCCTTGGGAATACAGTGTTTATGTTTATAATCCCGGCGCACGTGTTACCGTATTATCCGCCGATATGAGTGACGTGAATATTAGTGCCGATGGAAAATCTCATGCGAATTGGGGTGTCCACTTGGCGTCGGGTGAACGGAAAGATATCGTTGACGATATGAAGTCATTTGATCTTACGCCCGATATGCTTGGCATTTACAGTCTTGAATCGAGCTTGTATGTATTGGAATTTGAGATGTATAAAAATGACAAATAGGTATTATAAAAGCTCTGATGAATTCGGAGATTGCTTTAGGAATCCGATTTAATTTAAGCAGTTCGAATGAATATCGTGCGATTCAAAGCCCCCCTCGCAGAATCTCTCTGCCGGGAGGGGTTTCTCTATGTCTTATAGCAACAGGGGATAGCTAGGACAGAACGAATGGCGCTGTCCCTGGAAACGAAATACGGGCTGCCTGGGAGGATGAAGAAGGCCAGATGACCCCCTATTGAATCTAGTCGTTCTGTTTTACCAATCAAAGGGTTTCGGACAACGGCAAAGAATATTATTAAGGGCCGATTCGACGCAAGCAAGCGCATCCCCGATTTCCTTGTATGCCTTTGGGGAAAACCTGTCCGGACAATTGGGGCTCGGACCTGCGAGCCTGCCTAATCAATACGTCCCGGAAATCGTTGATGTGAATGCCCCTGTGCGGGCGGTGGCGGCAGGCAGTAATTTCACCCTGTTTGTAACAGCAGGCGGAGAGGTGTTCTCGACAGGCTACAATAATGAAGGACAATTGGGACTTGGGCACACATCCACGCGCTATGAGCCGCAGAAGATCACCGGAGTATCCGATGCGGTCTCTGCAGCAGCAGGCAACAACCATTCTCTGGTGCTGACGGCAAATGGAGACGTTTATTCATTTGGCAACGGCAGCGAAGGTCGTCTTGGGCATGGCAACGTCTTTTCCTTGCAGACCCCGGTCAAGATAGCCAACCTTCCTCCCGTCAAGGCCATTGCAGCAGGAGACAACCACTCGCTGGTGCTGACGGTGACCGGAGCTTGAACGCGACGGCGGGCGTGCAGGAGGCGACGGTGAGCTTCGTCGCGCCGAGCGCGGACGGGGGAAGCCCGATTACCGGCTACCGTGTCGTATCGGTGTCTGACGGGGTAGAGGCGACCGGCAGCGGGAGCCCGATCCGGGTAACGGGCCTGAGGGCGGGAGTGTCCTACACGTTTACTGTGCAGGCGATCAACGCGCTCGGGGATGGGCCGATGTCGGCGGCCTCGAATGCGGTGACGCCTGAGACACAGCCAGCGACACAGCCAACCTCGTCAACGTCGATCGCGCCAACAGCGCCCGGAGCGCCGTCGGGGGTGAGCGCAACGGCGGGCGTGCAGGAGGCGACGGTGAGCTTCGTCGCGCCGAGCGCGGACGGGGGAAGCCCGATTACCGGCTACCGTGTCGTATCGGCGCCAGACGGGGTGGCGGTCACCGGCAGCGGGAGCCCGATCCGGGTAACGGGCCTGAGGGCGGGAGTGTCCTACACGTTTACGCTACAGGCGATCAACGCGGTCGGGAACGGGCCGATGTCGACGGCGTCGAATGCGGTAACGCCTGCCGCAGCCCCCGACTCATCAGACAGACCTGACCTTTCGGATGTTGCCCGACATTGGGCAGAGGCGGCAGTACAACGAGCAGTCAAGCTAGGCTTGATGAAGGGTTATCCGGATGGAACCTTCCGCCCTGAGGACCCGGTTACACGGCAGGAAATCGCGGTCGTATTCATCCGCTTGCTGCGGCCCGATCCCAGGCACGCCCGTTCGGTGTTCCGCGATGCAGATGCGATCAGTGCCTGGGCCTCTGATGCGGTCGGTCAAGCTGCGGCTCTTAACCTGATGGCCGGCTACGGGGACGGGACCTTCCGGCCTTCCGCGAGGTTGACTCGGTCTGAGCTGGCGGTTCTGGTCCGACGTGCCCTAGCGCTGGAGCAGGTGCTGGATGCGTCCGGTACGGCGAGAATAGCAGGGAAGGATTCGGGGCGGTTGAGCCTGCTTTGTATGCCGACGATGGAGCAATTCCGCCATGGGCAAGAGGGGCGGTCTATGATCTGAGACAGCTTGGCATTATTGGAGGCCGCAGCGGCAATCGCTTCGAGCCTGCTGCATCTGTCACCCGGGCAGAAGCTGCAGTCGTATTGCTGAAATATTTGTATGCGGCTGCGCGAGAGGATTCAAATTGAAATGATCGCCGAAATGCTATCTCCGATGGTCAGAGGATGGCTCGAAACCGTGCAAGCCGGCATCGTATCCGGCAGGAGCACGACTGTTCTTGCACCGAAAGGAAACATGACCCGCGCCGAGGTCGCAACACTGATCCGGAGATTGCTGCAGAAATCCGATTTGATTTAAGTAGTTCGAAATAATATAGTAGTGCTATGCATCAACCCCTCCTGGCAGAATATTTCTGCCAGGAGGGGTCTTTCTATTAAAAGTGTTGAAATAGGAGTTGTTAAACAGCAAAAAAGGTACTGTCCCTCTCAATGAGTTTGAGGAACATTATTCTTAAATAAACCTCTTCCAATTACATTCGCTGATACTGGTTGTAATCCAAATTCTCTTATCCATATGGATAACTGACCCATATGATGTATTTCATGAGCAATCACATGACGTAAGATTTCACCTTTGGTGTAATGTTCATCCGTCCACGGAACGGTTACAACTTCTTTTTCAAATTCGCTTGTCCATGAATTAAGGAACTCATGCGTTTCATTTCTCCAAGAATCTGAAAGTTGCTTCACCTGCTGAAGCGACTCATATTCTTCAAATTGTACTTGGATATCGGGTTTACCCTGTATTCCGCGAATCCAACTATATTCCACATCTATAATGTGAAAAAACGTGTAGAGAATACTGCCTGTTCCTCCAACACGTTTATGCAGCAATTCCTTGTTTGGAATTTGTTTGCATAATTCAAACCATTCATCTCTTACAATCCAGTTATACCGAAACAGGGTTATCAATGCATTTCACTCCTAAAGTCGGTTATATACATCCAATCAATATTCAAAAAAGTATCAGGCGCGTCGAGGTCTTGGAAACATCTTCATTTGACTAGAAGGCGAATTCTTACCATTATTATTATTATAGACTTGAAAACGATCTATTCTGGTTAATGATACGTTTTACCACAGCAGGAGACAACAATGACAGAACAAAAATTACTTAAGGAACAAGGCAATAATCACAGATCGTCCAGAGCGAGATTTTATAAATTTCTAGTGAGATTTCGGATTTTGATCATTGGAATCCTTCTTGGACTTTTGTCGCTTGCGGCTATCGGGGCCTACTGGATAAGTTCTCTTGATATTGAGAAGCTTGTAGTTCCAATATTAGCACCGACTCAATTGCTTGATAAGAATGGTGAGCCGAGCTCCCAGATGATTTCCGTCAAAATCGAGCCCGTATCGCTCGACCAAATTCCGTTACATATGCAGCAAGCCATCGTCGCCGTCGAGGATAAGCGGTATTACGATCATACTGGAGTGGACGCTTTCGGCATCCTTCGAGCTGTGTTCCGCAATGTGAAGGAAGGCGGCGCGGCGCAGGGGGCAAGCACGATTACTCAGCAGCTCGCCAAAAACGTTTTTTTATCGGGTGAAAAAACGTTCTCGCGAAAGCTGACGGAAGCGGCTTATGCCCTCAAGATCGAATCTACTTATAATAAAGACCAGATTCTCGAAATGTACTTGAATCAAATTTACTTTGGAGAAGGTCAATGGGGAATACAGAGAGCCGCTAAGCGGTATTTCGGCAAGGCTACGAAGGACCTGACATTGTCCGAATCCGCTTTATTAGCCGCATTGCCGAAAGCTCCCAGCCGCTATTCTCCGCTTAAGAATAAGGAACTGGCATTGGAGAGAAGGGATCTTGTACTCCGCTTAATGCGAGACGAAGGCTTCATTTCGAATGATGAGTATAACCAAGCGATCGTTGAGCCCGTTCAGGTACTTAAGGAGGCTCCTTCGGATCAGCAAAATGATTTGCTGGGACAATATGCTTCATATACAGATGAAGTAATCGATGAAGCCATCGAATTATATGGATTTACGGAGCGCCAGCTGTTAGCGGGAAATCTTCTTATCTACACAGAACTAGATCCAGTCGTTCAGAGTGCGATGGAAAATACGTATCGCAATGATTCTCTGTTTCCCGAAAGCGCCCCCGATCAACTCGTACAGAGTGGAGCCGTTATTATGGATCCTTCTACGGGTGGAATTCGCGGAATCGTGGGGCAACGGGGCGAACATGTATTTCGCGGCTTTAATCATGCGACACAGCTTGTCAGACAACCAGGCTCTGCATTCAAACCGCTGATGGTCTATGGACCTGCTTTGGAAAAGGGCTATGATGCGAAATCGATGCTGTACGACGGTCCGTTAGATATTCAGGGCTATAAGCCCAATAATTCAGATCACCGAACGTTGGGGCAGGTATCGCTTCGAGATGCCGTTATTCATTCGAGGAATATTCCGGCAGTTTGGTTATTGAACGAGATCGGTCTGCAAACCGGAAAAGCGTTTGTTGAGAAGCTCGATATTCCGTTAAGCGAAGAAGATAATAACTTAAGCTTGGCGCTGGGTGGACTGTCGCAAGGGCTATCTCCGCTTCAATTGGCGCAAGCCTACAGTGTTTTTCCTAATCTAGGGACAAAGGCTCCGGCGCATACCATAACCAAGATCACTACGGCAGATGGACGAGTGTTAGCCGAAGCTAAGCTTCAATCCGTATCGGTGATGTCACCGGCTAAGGCTCATGCAATGACAGAGCTGTTGATCGATGTTGTTCGGGAAGGAACAGGAAAGAACGCGGCAATGAATCGTCCGGTGGCAGGAAAGACGGGGACGACACAGCTTCCGCAGAATAAGCAGTTCGCAGGGATTACTGGCGGTTCTAAGGATGCTTGGTTTGTCGGGTACACGCCGGAATTGGTCGGGGCGGTTTGGCTTGGGTATGACAATACGGATAGCAAGCATTACTTAACGACATCAGGCGGACAATATCCGGCTTTAATCTTCAAAGAGATGATGTCATTGGCCTTAGAGGGTGTTCCGATATCCGAGTTTAATCGTCCCGCGACGGCCCAAATAAATAAAGGGAATGTCTCTAAAGAAAATAAGAAAGGGGATAAGGGGAAAAAAGATAAAAAAGATGAAAAGGGTAAGAAAGACAAAAAAGATAAAAAAGATAAGAAGGATAAGAAGGATAAGCAGGATAAAGATAAAAAAGAATGATCTTTGCTGTTACTGCACCGCGCCATAGGGATTAAACTTGTACCCCAACCCATTCACGGTAATGATATAAACGGGTTTTCCTGGGTTAATCTCTATCTTTTTGCGAAGATTATGGATGTGGACTTTGACGGTTTCCTTGGTATAGTTGAATTCGTCTTTCCAAACGAGACGATACAGCTGTTCGGGATCAAATACTTGATTGGGCCGCTTGGCGAATGCGATGAGCATCTGAAATTCTTTGGCCGACAAGACTACGGGCTTTTGATGCAACATGACCAGCTTGCGTTCGAGGTTGATCTGCAGTCCCGGGAAGTTCAAGATATGGGCTTTATTATCGTTTCCTTCAAGCAAAGCGCTCCAACGAAGGTTAGCTTTAACGCGCAGTACAAGGTCCAGCGGATCGAACGGCTTGATAATGCAATCATCGCCGCCCGCTTGCAAGGATTTTATTTTTTCTTCATCCTGCTTGGTGCCGGTAATGAACAAAATGGGACGGTGGTAGTAATTCCGTATTTTTTGACATAATTCAATTCCGTCCATATCGGGCATCTTGATGTCCAATAAAATGAGATCGGGTTCTTCGAGCTCCAGATGAGCGAGCGCTTGTGCGGCATTCAGCGCATTGCGGACGGCATATCCTTCTCGAACCAGGAATGCGGTTACGAGCTTCTGAAAGCTGGGATGATCGTCGACAACCAGAATGACTTTAGAGTCCATCATGCGCTAACCCCTTTAATCTGACAAAAATTGCACGTTTCTTTCTATTCTAGCACTTTATAAAAAAATATAGAACTGTATGCTCCTATCTTAAGACGTAAAAGCATCAACAGGCAATCTAAAGTAAAATCGGCTGCCGCTTCCCGCCTCGCTTTCCACCCAAATAGTCCCGCTATGAAGTCCGATAATTTCTTTCGCAATGGCCAGTCCCAGGCCGCTGCCGTTCTTGGGGTCGGCCGGGTCCACCTTATAAGCCCGATCAAAAACGGAATCGAGATGTTCAGGAGCTATGCCTCTTCCTTCATCCCCCACACCTACCAGCACATGCCCCTTATACGAGCTCGCTGACAAATGAATGGTGCTCCCGGCCGGCGAAAATTTGCACGCATTGTTTACGAGGTTGGCAAGCACGCGCTTGATCTGATGAGCATGAATATGGACGACAGCTTGCGGATTGACCGAGATAGAGCAGCGGCTTTGAAGCCCGGCCAATTGAATCATCGCTTGGAGCGAATCAAATTGGCTTAAGATCCAATCCGCGAATGGTGTCGATTCCAATACCGATGTTTCATGAGCCTGTTTCAGGAGGCTCAATTCGAACAAATGATCGATGAACGTGTTGATCTGGAGCACTTCGTCGTACATGGATTTCAGCATGTCGTCATTCCCGCCCGGCTCGATCACGACACCGTGGATCATCGCTTGAATTCCGCCCTGCACGATTGTAAGCGGCGTACGAATGTCATGGGAGATATTTTGCAGCAGCTCGTTGCGCGTTTGTTGAATTTGCTCGTTCAACTTCATCTCCTGAACGGCGTTCTCTTTATCTATGCGTGCCTGTCTGATCTGGTAGGATAACGCGATCGAGAACATGAGGAACTCGGCAATCGCGCCGAATTGAAAGCCGTAATGAGTCAGAAAGCTCTCTTGCATCAGGCTATAGGTATTCAATATGGTAGGAGCAGCCAAACCAAGGAAAGGAATCGCTGCCAGAATAACATAACGCGCTGTCGGATTTCCTCTGTACATACACCAAATCGTGCTGATCACAAGCAGTACCGCAAACAACGATTCGTATAAGATGGCTAGCGTTTCATAACCGGGGATATGGAAAAAGGAAGCTGCGACAACAAGAGGAGATAGGATGCTCAGCGCCCGGTATACGATCATCATGCGCGGAGCGTAGACTTCGATTTGAAGGATTTTGCCCATAAACAAGAGGCCGAACCAAAGGCTTGAAATAAAGAAGAAATAATCAATGCTTTCGTAATTTCCGAACAGACGAAGCAAGAACGTCAATAATCGGCTATCTGCTCCAAGCAACTCTTGCAATAGTCCGTTCCAAACGAGCTGCGATAGGCTGAAAAAAACGATGTATAGCGAATAATAAAGATAAACCGACATGCGGTTGAAAACATACAAGGATAACATATAGGCGGCCATTAACAGGACAAACCCGTAATAGATACCGAAGAAGATATATTCGTTCTTCAGTTTGCCAAGGAAGGTGTTATTATCCATCAGCTCGATCGGGATAATCATGGAGCCGTTGATGCGGACTTTCATATAGACGGTCACCGAATCGTGTGCAGGCAGCTGGAAATAGTACGAGTAGAAGTGTTCATTGGCTTTCTCAATAATTCGGGCGGGCAAGGGACTATGGGATTGATCCCCAAGGATATACATATCGAACTGTTCAATAACCGAATTATTCAAACGAAGGACCCATTGCTCAAGAGGGGATTGATTGTCTACCGTAGTCCGAATCCAGTAGGTTCCGGCGGTTAAGCCGAAAGCGGACTTCCCGGAGGCCGGCTGAAATTGCGCATGGATTGGAGGAGATTGAACGTCTGCAAGCGTCCATTCCCCGCTTTTATCCACAAGAACATCCATCTGTTCGTTTACGTTATATACGCCTTCATTCCCGTGCAGAACAATTCTATCCGCAGATGTTGGCGCGTACGGTGTTGGAGCGAATAGCTTCCAAACGATGGAGACGCCGAAGATGAGTAACATAATGGCAAAGATGAAAAATCGATTGTTTGTAATAATGGTTTTATTGCTCGCCATTGCGGCGAATCCCCCTCTGCGGCGTCGTTCCTTCCGAATGGGTGTCGAATAGACGCCTTTCTCCTCTTTATACTATCATTTCTCAAGGAATAATAGGATTTTCTGTATCGAATCCTGTTGAAAAATAGCGGCATTTTACTGCTATTTAACCTTGGGAATTTAGTATGTAATCGAACAATCTTCAGCAGCGGTGGCGTTCGCCTATTGAGTTGGACGGACCAAATGAGAGGATTAATCCCATAAAAGATACTTATCCGTTTGAAATGCTGAAAAGAAGGAAGTGCCACGTTGAAAAAATCCGTAAAGCGGTTCATCGTTGTTTTATTGGCGGTCGCATGTCTGTTCGGTTCATCGGGATTTGCCCTTGCGAAGGTTCCTTCGGATATCGCGGATAGCTGGGCGAAGGAGACCATCTCTTCGTGGATGGAGAGAGGGCTGGTCAACGGGTATGCTGACGGCAGCTTTAAGCCGAATCAGACGATTACCCGGGCAGAGGTCGTCGCGCTGATTAATCGCGCCTTCGACATTAACGGCGGTTCGGCGTCGAAGTTCACGGATGTCCGAACGAGCGATTGGTTCTATCAAGACGTCGTCGCGGCGACGGCTACAGGTTATCTGTCGGGGTATCAAGACGGAACCTTCAAGCCGAAAGCGGCAGTCACCCGGCAAGAGCTAGCGGTCATTACCTCGAAGCTGTTAAAGCTGGCGGCTTCGGAGTCTTATCTTAGCTTCAAGGATACGGAGATTAGCCCGAAATGGAGCAAAGGCGCGATCGGCGCGGTCATCGACGCGAAGGTGATGGGCGGGTTTCCCGACCGGACGTTTCAACCGCTGAAACCCGCGACCCGCGCGGAAGTGATCGTCATTCTGGACAAAGCCCTCAAGCTAAAGGGAAATTCAGCTGTCGCTACCGTGTACGATAAGCCGGGGACTTACGGTCCGGCGCAAGGGAAACAAGCGATCGACGGGAACGTGGTCATCAAGGTCGCGGGAGTGACGTTGCGAAATCTCGCGATCAAGGGAGATTTGCTGCTGGGTGCCGGGATTGGCGAGGGGGATGTTTTCCTTCAAGGCGTAACCGTAGCCGGCACAACGACCGTAGAAGGAGGGGGCGCGAACAGCGTCCATTTCGAGAGCGCGGTGTTGGCAAAAGTGATCGTAGATAAGAAGAACGGCAGCATTCGCATCGTCATAGAGGACGAGGCGACGACGATCCGGGAGATTGAGCTGCGATCCGCCGCGATGCTGGAATACAAGGGCGCCAAGAGCAGCGGCATTAACACCGTTACGCTCTCTAAGCTGCTGCCTGCGGACAGCGCCGTCGTTCTGTTAGGCATCTACGAGACGGTCGATATTTTATCGCAGAGCATTCGGATTTCTATCCCGGAAGGCTCGGTCCAACACTTGAATGTTGCGCCGTCGGCGAGCGACACGAATCTGGAGCTTGGCAAGGACGCGAGCATCGTTGATTTGGTACTGGATGAGCTCACGAAAGTCGTGGGGCCAGGTAAAATCGAGAAAGCGGCTATTCATGCGGACGGATCATCTTTGGAAAACAAGCCGACGACCTTGGAGATCAAAAGCGGGGTCGCGGCGACCGTAGGCGGGCAAAAGGTCGGGTCCGCGGGCGGACCGTCGGGGCCATCCGGACCATCGGGGCCGACCACGCCTCCGCCATCCGCAGAGGAAGTCGCGGCGACGGCTGCCGTCGCGACGGCAGAGACGGCGGCAGGCGGACTGGCCGGAGACGGAACCGATGCGCAGAGCGCTATCGATGCTGCGCAAACCGATTATGATGCGGCATCGAACCTGGTGACGGCTTTGCCGAGCGGCTCGGCTAAGGCGGCTTTGACCGCCAGATTGGGCGTGGTACAAGCTAAGCTCGACGGTTCGCAATCCAAGCTGGATGCCGTCCTGGCGGCGACGGCTTCGGTCGGGGCGGCAGAGACGACCGCGGCCGGGCTTGCGGGAGACGGCACCGACGAGCAAGAGGCCATCGATGCGGCTCAAGCGGATGCGGATACGGCGTCGGGCTTGGTGACGGCGTTGCCTAGCAGCACGGCAAAGACGGGATTGGCGGCGAGACTGATCGCCGTACAGGCGATCATCAACGATGCGCAGTCCGATCTGAACGCCGTCCTCGCGGCGACGGCAGAGGTCGCTGCGGCGGAGACGGCGGTTAACGGTTTGCTGGGAGACGGAAGCGATGCGCAAAGCGACATCGATGCGGCTCAGGCGAAGCAGGATGCGGCATCGGGCTTGGTGGCGGCTCTGCCTGGAAGCACGGCGAAGACGGCGTTGGAAGTCAGGTTGGCAGCGGTACAACCGGTTATAGACGATGTCCAAGAGATCGTGGATACCGTCGTTGCGGCAGCGGCGTCGGTATCGGTCGCCGAGACGACGGCAAACGGACTGGCGGGCGACGGAACCGACGCGCAGAACGCTATCGATGCGGTGCAAGCCGATAACGATGAGGCAGTCGATGCGGTGACGGCCTTGCCGGACAGCGCGGCGAAGACGGCGCTGGAAGCGAGATTGGCCGTCGTGCAGGCGACGATCGACGATGCGCAAGCCGATCTGGATGCCGTTCTCGCGGCGACGGCATCGGTAACGGCCGCCGAGACGACAGCCAGCCGACTCGTAGGGGATGGCACTGACGAGCAAGACGATATCGATACGGCCGTAACGGATTACGACGAGGCATCGGGCTTGGTAGCGGCGTTGCCGAGCAGCACGGCGAAGACGGCGCTGGCCGCCAGATTGGCTGCCGTAGAAGCTGCGATCGCCGACGCGCAGTCCGATCTGGATGCCGTCCTCGCGGCAACAGATTCGGTAGCGGCTGCCGAGACGGCGGCAGACGGACTCGCGGGAGACGGAACCGACGGGCAAAGCGCGATCGATACGGCGCAAGCGAAACGGGATACGGCATCGGGCTTGGTGACGGCTCTGTCTGCCAGCGCGGCGAAGACGGCGTTGGAAGCTAGGCTCGCTGCCGTGCAAGCGACGATCGACGATGCGCAGGACGTCGTGGATGCGGTAGCTGCGACAACGGCATCGGTTGTCGTCGCGGAGACGGCGGCAGACGGACTGACGGGCGACGGAACCGATACGCAAGGCGCAATCGCCGCGGTGCAGACGAAGAAGGACGAGGCATCGGACTTGGTGACGGATCTGCCGGACAGTGCGGCAAAGACGGCGCTAGTAGCCAGACTGGCAGCGGTGCAATCGGCCATCGACGAGGCCCAGGATGTCGTGGACGCCCTTATCGCGGCAACGACGTCGGTAGCGGCGGCAGAGACGGCTACGGGGGGGTTAGCCGGAGACGGCACCGACGAGCAAGACGATATCGACGCGGCGCAAACGAAGCAGGATACGGCATCGGGTTTGGTGGCGGCATTGCCAAGTAGCTCCGCGAAGACGGCGTTAGCCGCTAGACTGGCTGTGGTACAAACCGCCATCGACGATGCGCAAGAGGTCTTGGATGCCGTCACCGCGGCGACGGCAACGGTCGTAACCGCGGAGACAACGGCGAACGGACTGGCTGGCGACGGAACCGACGCCCAAAGCGCGATCGATACGGCGCAGACGAAGAAGGATACGGCGTCGGATTTGGTGGCGGGATTGCCAAGCTTCGGCCCGTCGCAGGCGGCCTTGGCCGCCAGACTGACAGCCGTACAAGCGGCGATCGACGACGCGCAGTCGAATCTGGATGCAGTGAACGCGGCGACGGCCTCCGTCGTAACGTCCGAAGGGGCGGCGGCGGATTTGCAGGGCGACGGAACCGACGCGCAGAGCGCTATCGATACGGTCCAGACGAAGAAGGATACGGCATCCGCATTGGCGACGGCGTTGCCGGACAGCGCGGCGAAGACGGCATTGGCCGCGAGACTGGCCGCCGTGCAAGCAACGATCGACGATGCGCAGACCGATCTGGACGCGGTCATCGCGGCGACGGCTTCGGTCGTCGCGGCCGAGGCGGCAGCGAATGGCTTGCTGGGCGACGGCAGCGATGCGCAAGGCGCCGTCGATGCGGCGCAAGCGAAGCAGAGTACGGCATCTGGCTTGGTGACGGCACTGCCGGACAGCACGGCGAAGACGGCATTGGCCGCTCGCTTGACGGCCTCACAAGCGACGATCGACGAAGCGCAAGACGCCGTGGATCTCGTGGTTGGTGCGACGACGGCGGTCGTAACCGCGGAGACGACGGCGGGCGGACTTGCGGGAGACGGAACGGATACGCAGGGGGCCATCGATGCGGCGCAAAACGATAAGGATATGGCATCGACCGCAGTGGCTGCTCTGCCGAACAGTACGGCGAAGACGGCATTGGCCGCGAGACTGGCCGCCGTGCAAGCGACGATCGACGACGCGCAGACCGATCTGGACGCGGTCATCGCGGCGACGGCATCCGTCGTGACCGCCGAAGGGGCGGTAGCGGCTCTGATCGGCAATGGAACGGATACGCAAGGCACTATCGATACCATTCAGACGAAGAAGGATACGGCATCGGCCTTGGTGACGGCGTTGCCGAGCAGCACGGCGAAGACGGCGTTGGCCGCCAGACTCGCCGCCGTGCAAGCGACGATCGACGATGCGCAGACCAATCTGGATGCAGTCATCGCGGCGACGGCTTCGGTCGTCGCGGCCGAGGCGGCAGCGAACGGCCTGCTGGGAGACGGCAGCGATACGCAAGGCGCCGTCGATGCGGCGCAAGCGCTGCAGAATACGGCATCGGGCTTGACGACGGTTTTACCGGACAGCACGGCGAAGACGGCCTTGGCCGTTCGCTTGACGGCCTCGCAAGCGACGATCGACGACGCCCAGGCTGCCGTGGATCTCGTAGCGGCGGCAACGGCATCGGTCGTGATCGCCGAGACGACGGCGGGCGGTCTTGCGGGAGACGGAACCGACGTGCAGACCGCCATCGATGCGGCGCAATCCGATCAGGATACGGCATCGGGCTTGGTGACGGCGCTGCAGAGCAGTACGGCGAAGACGGCCTTGGTCGCGAGATTGGCGGCCGTAAAAGCCGCGATCGACGACGCGCAAGCCGACCTGAACGCCGTCATCGTGGCGACGGCATCGATTGTCGCGGCCGAAGCGGGATCGGCGGGACTGATCGGAGACGGAACGGACCCGCAAAATGACATCGATGCGGCGCAATCGCTCCAAGATACGGCAACGGGCTTGGTGACGGCGCTGCCGGGCAGCACGGCGAAAACGGCGCTGGCAAGCAGACTGGCCGTATCGCAGCTGTTGATCGACAATGCCCAAGGCGCGCTGGATATCGTCGTCGCGCTGCAAGAAGCGCTCGATGAAGCGAGCACGCTGAATGGAATCAGATACACAGCCCCCAGTTGGAGCGCATTGCAAACGGCGTTGGCTCTGCCGCAATCGATGTTGGGCGAGAAGGCGACCAAAGGCGTTGCCCTTAACGAAGCGCTGGATAACCTGGTGGTCAGGGTCGTAACCAGCATCGAAGTCAACATTATCTCTGGAAGCAGTACTTATGTTCTTCCTCCGTACACGGGACCGGGGTCGCATATCACGCTGAAAGCCGTAGTGAGGGACCAAGTCGGCGACGAAATGTTCAAATCGGACGAAGCAGTGACTTGGAGCCATGACAGTATCGGCGCCAACGATACGCTAACGGATTCCTCCTTCGACAATAGGTATCATTATTATGATTTCAAGGTTTATAATGACATGCTCGCTCGGACGGTTACGATAACGGTGACTTCCAATTCTACGCCGAGCGTGAAAGGAACGTCTGTCATTAGGATGGTCCGATAATAGAGCGTAGCGGATTTTCTCGTGCGAAACGCCCCCCTCAACGATAGAGGGGGGCGTTTCGTTTTCATAATTCCGCATATTAGGAAATGTTTATTGAGCCACATTTACCTGACAAAACACATGAAGATTTCAAGCTAGGCTGCGCTGGCTGAAATCTTCTTTTTTATTAATTTCATCTACGAACAGGGATAATTGGACAGCCTGTTTTAATTGTTATTAGGTTAATTCGGATAAATGCCCCAAATTTCTTGCCATTGCAGGATAAAGGCCTCGTTAAGGTATAAAAGATACACCTTTGTAGGTATAGAGGAATTCATAGATTTGCTTTATTTTATCGATTAAAACGTCATTATTTTAATCGGAAGGCAGCAACACGGAGAGAAGGTCCCGATGCAAGCTGCAAGGTTATCAAGTTGTTTTTCGACATTGCGGTTATGTACATATTCGCTATTCAACCATCATGGAGGTTAAATAAAAAATGCAAGAAATACGAAAACGTATTTTCATCCTACTGCTTGCGGCATCGCTGGTTTTCCCTATGTTGTCTAAGCCCGCACTGGCGGAGGAGCAAGTGATTATCAATGAAATGCCCGACCCGGATCTTGCCGATGTGCAGGCGGCCAAGGAAGCGGTCGAGAATGCGGACTATCCTGCAGCCAACCAAGAGGAACATGGCACGGAAGCGGCTGCAAAGAGCTATGTAGAAGAGCGGGTGAAGCAAGCGGTCAATAACGACGCAATTGATCTGTCCATCCACGTCGACGCGTATACGGCACCGAAGGCGGGCGACGCGGACTTCCCGGATGGAACCGACGGCCAGGTCGCGTTTACCGTCACGTTGACCAAGGGGGCGCAGGTGCAAAGCGCCGCTCGGCAGACGCTCGGGATCAAGGCGACGCCGTACTCCGGCGTATCCAATCGAGAGATACTAAATAGGGCCATGAGCCGGTTGGCGGGTGAGCATCCGACGATGGATGTGCCGTTAGGCACAACCTTGACTGAGCTCAATGTGATGGTGAAAAGTTACTTTAACGATTTACTTCGTGATATCGATTTGGACTATCTGTCCATTTCACTTAAACCCGCCGATATAGAGGGGCAACTCACGGTTGAAGTCTATATAGAAAAGGGAAATTATACATGGGATGAAACGGTCGTAAATCTCCCGATTAATGAGGAGCACTTGACCCGTACTTGGCTTCGGTCAAGACCGCGATAGAACAAGGCAACTATTCGGGCATCAGTCAGTCTATGTATGACAACCGATCTGTGAATCAATATATATATAATCAGGTGTTTAACGCAATCCGGGACGGCGGCGTTGTGCCGGATCGAATTAGGGTCGGCCTCACGAGGGAACTGGGCTACGTTCCGTCGATAACGGGCGATGCGGACAACCCGAACGGTACGGATGGCATCTATACCTTTACGATCACGTTCCTTAGAACCTGGCAAGCTCGGACGACTCGTCCACTCACGGTTCCCATTCTGGCGACGACCTTCCGTGAGGTGAATGAGCAGGCCTTGGCAGTGGTTAAGGCGGCTTTGGTTGACGGAGCGGTCGATGTCGCATTCGGGGCCTCGCAGGCCGACAAAACAGCGGCGGTGCAAAGCTATGTAGACCGCCTGCTAGCCGGTGATCCGCAGGTCGCGGCGACCGTCTCCTACAACAGCGGCACGAATGAATATGATGTGGCCTTGGTCAGGGGGAACGCAAGCGACAGCAAAAGCCTGACGATGACGATGAACGAAGGAGTAGACCCGGACATCGCCATCGTGTCGGCGGCCAAGGCAGCGGCGGAAGGCGCAAGCTATCCGGCCACCACGCAGGCTGCGCACGGCGATGAGGCTGCTGCGAAGAGCTATGTGGAGGATCGGGCGAGAGCAGCAGTCAACAATAGCGCGGTTACGATTACGGCCTCTAAGGTGAACTACACGGCGCCGATCGCGGGCGACGGCGACCATGTGAATGGCACGGACGGCAGCTATACCTTCACCGTCACGGTGTCTAAAGGCTTGCAGAGCCAAACGACCGCGCAGCAAACCATTGCCATCACCGCAACGGTCTTTAACGGTGTAACCAATGCGCAGGCGGTGGCGGCGGCCAAGGCGGCTTTGGTGGACGGAGAGGTCGATGTCGTTTTTGAGCCCTCGCAGGCTGACAAAACCGCGGCGGTGCAGAGTTATGTAAATAGCCTGCTGGTGGGCGATGCCGCAGGGGTGACGGCAATCGTCACCTTCAACAGCGGTAGCGGCAACTACGATGTTACGTTGTCCAAGGGAAGCGCAAATGACAGCAAGAGTCTTTCCATGACGTTTAACGAATCGGCCGACCCGGATATTGCGATTTTGCAGGCAGCGAGGGAAGCGGTCGAGAATGCGGAGTATCCCGCAGCCAAACAAGAGGAATATGGCACGGAAGCGGCAGTACAAAGCTATGTAGAAGAACTAGTGAAGCAAGCGCTCAATAACGACGCGATTGATCTGTCCATCCACGTCGACGCGTACACGGCGCCGAAGGCGGGCGACGCGGACTTCCCGGATGGAACCGACGGCCAGGTCGCGTTTACCGTCACGTTGACCAAGGGAGCGCAGGTGCAAAGCGCCGCTCGGCAGACGATCGGGATCAAGGCGACGCCGTATGCCGGCGTTACCAATCAACAGGTGATAGACAGGGCCATGAGCCTGTTGACGGGCGAGCTTACGACGATGGATGTGCCGTTAGGCACAACCTGGACTGAGCTCTATGAAATGGTGAAAAGTTATTTTAACGATTTACTCGGTGATCTCGATTTGGACTATCTGTACATTTTACCTAAATCCTACGCCGATATAGAGGGACAATTCCCGGTTGATATTTATATAGAAAAGGGAAATTATGCATCGGCTGGCACGGTCGTAAATCTCCCCATTAATGAGGAGCTTGACCCGTACTTGGCTTCGGTCAAGACCGCGATAGAACAGGGCAACTATTCGGGCATCAGACAGTATATGTATGACAATGGATCTGTGAATCAATTTATATATAATCAGGTGTTTACCGCAATCCAGGACGGCGGCGTTGTGCCGGAACGAATTAGGGTCGGCCTCGTGAGGGAACTGGGCTACGTTCCGTCGATAACGGGCGATGCCGACAACCCGAACGGTACGGATGGCAGCTATACCTTTACGATCACGTTTCTCAGAACCTGGCAAGCCCGGACGACTCGTCCACTCACGGTTCCCATCTTGGCCACGACCTTCCGTGAGGTGAATGAGCAGGCCTTGGCAGCGGTCAAGGCGGCTTTGGTTGACGGCACAGTCGATGTCGCATTCGGAGCCTCGCAAGCAGCCAAAACAGCGGCGGTGCAAAGCTATGTAGACCGCCTGATAACCGGTGATCCGAAGGTCACGGCGACCGTCGCCTACAACAGCGGCACGGGCGGTTACGATGTGGCCTTAGTCAGGGGGAACGCAAGCGACAGCAAAAGCCTGACGATGACGATGAACGAAGGGGTAGACCCGGACATCGCCATCGTGTCGGCAGCCAAGGCAGCGGCGGAAGGCGCAAGCTATCCGGCCACTACGCAGACTGCGCACCGCGATGAGGCTGCTGCGAAGAGCTATGTGGAGGATCAGGCGAGAGCAGCGGTCAACAATAGCGCAGTTACGATCACGGCCGCCAAAGTGAGCTACACGGCGCCGATCGCGGGCGACGGCGACCATGTGAATGGCACTGACGGCAGCTATACCTTCACCGTCACGGTGTCTAAAGGTTTGCAGAGCCAAACGACCGCGCAGCAAACGATTGCCATCACTGCTACTGCCTTTAACGGCGTAACGAATGCGCAGGCGGTGACGGCGGCCAAGGCGGCTTTGGTGGACGGAGCGATCGATGTTGCGTTTGAGCCCTCGCAGGCTGACAAAACCGCGGCTGTACAGAGCTATGTAAACCGTTTGCTTACCGGGGATGCCGCAGGCGTGACGGCGATCGTCACCTTCAACAGCATTAGCGGCAACTATGATGTCGCGCTTTCCAAGGGCGCTCGCACCGACAGTACGAGCCTGCGTGTCACGTTCACCGAAGCGCCCGACCCGGATATTGCGATATTGCAGGCAGCGAGAGAAGCGGTCGAGAATGCGGACTATCCCGCAGCCAACCAGGAGGAACATGGAACGGAAGCGGCTGCAAAGAGCTATCTAGAAGAGCGGGTGAAGCAAGCGGTCAATAACGACGCGATTGATCTGTCCATCCACGTCGACGCGTATACGGCACCGAAGGCGGGCGACGCGGACTTCCCGGATGGAACCGACGGCCAGGTCGCGTTTACCGTCACGTTGACCAAGGGGGCGCAGGTGCAAAGCGCCGCTCGGCAGACGCTCGGGATCAAGGCGACGCCGTATGCCGGCGTTACCAATCAACAGGTGATAGACAGGGCCATGAGCCTGTTGACGGGCGAGCTTACGACGATGGATGTGCCGTTAGGCACAACCTGGACTGAGCTCTATGAAATGGCGAAAAGTTATTTTAACGATTTACTCGGTGATCTCGATTTGGACTATCTGTACATTTTACCTAAATCCTACGCCGATATAGAGGGGCAATTCCCGGTTGATATTTATATAGAAAAAGGAAATTATGCATCGGCTGGCACGGTCGTAAATCTCCCCATCAATGAGGAGCTTGATCCGTACTTGGCTTCGGTCAAGACCGCGATAGAACAGGGCAACTATTCGGGCATCAGACAGTTTATGTATGACAACCAATCTGTGAATCAATTTATATATAATCAGGTGTTTATCGCAATCCAGGACGGCGGCGTTGTGCCGGAACGAATCAGGGTCGGCCTCGTGAGGGAACTGGGCTACGTTCCGTCGATAACGGGCGATGCGGACAATCCGAACGGTACGGACGGCAGCTATACCTTTACCATAACGTTCCTCAGATTATGGCAGGCCCGGACGACTCGTCCACTCACGGTTCCCATCTTGGCGACGCCTTTCGAAGGACTTTCCAATGCGCAGGCAGTGGCAGCAGCCAAGGCGGCTTTGGTGGACGGAGAGGCCGATGTCGCTTTCGGAGCTTCGCAAACCGCTAAAACAGCAGCCGTGCAAAGCTATGTTAATAGTTTGCTGGT
Organism: Cohnella boryungensis; assembly: GCF_042651945.1. Classification (NCBI taxonomy): domain Bacteria; kingdom Bacillati; phylum Bacillota; class Bacilli; order Caryophanales; family Paenibacillaceae; genus Cohnella; species Cohnella boryungensis. The sequence continues at coordinate 68,633 of NZ_JBHSED010000036.1, forward strand.
CGGCGATGCCGCAGGGGTAACGGCGATTATCGTCTACAACAACGGCAAGTATGAGGTTGCACTTTCCATGGGAAGCGCAACTGACAGCAAAAGCCTGACGATGACGATGAACGAAGGGGTAGACCCGGACATCGCCGTCGTGTCGGCGGCCAAGGCAGCGGCGGAAGGCGCAAGCTATCCGGCCACTACGCAGACTGCGCACGGCGATGAGGCTGCTGCGAAGAGCTATGTGGAGGATCAGGCGAGAGCAGCGGTCAACAACAGCGCGGTTACGATCACGGCCTCCAAGGTGAGCTACACGGCGCCGATCGCGGGCGACGGCGACAATGTAAACGGCACAGACGGCAGCTACGCCTTCACCGTCACGGCGGCTAAAGGCTTGCAGAGCCAAACGACTGCACAACAAATCATTGTCATCACCGCAACGCCGTTCACCGGCCTTACCAATGCGCAGGCCGTAGCGGCGGCCAAGACGGCTTTGGTGGACGGCACCGTCGATGTCGCTTTCGGAGCCTCGCAGGCCGACAAAACTGCGGCCGTACAAAGCTATGTAAATGGCTTGCTTATCGGCGATGCGGCAGGGGTGATAGCGACTGTCGTCTACGACAGCGGCAGCAACAAATACGACGTGGCACTGTCCAAGGGAAGCGCAAATGATAGCAAGGGTCTTGCTATGACAGTGAACGAATCGGCCAACCCGGACATCGCCATTGTAGCGGCAGCCAAGGCAGCGGCAGAAGGCGCAAGCTACAGCAGTATGACTCAAGCGGCGGCAACCAGCGAATCGGTCATTGCGGCGGTACTGAAAGTCACCGCAGAGGCCGCGGTCAAGAACAGCAACGTTGCGATCACGATCAATAAGGTTAGATACACTGTGCCGATAGCCGGAACCTCCGCAAATCGAAGCGGTACAGACGGCAGCTATGTATTTACCGTAACTGTGGTAAAAGGGGCGCAGAGCCAAACCACAGGGCAAATCAGAGTAAGCATTGCCGCCACTGCTTATACAAGCGGTGGTACTCCCGGCGGTGGTACTCCAGGCGGCAGCACGCCCGGCGGCAACACGCCTGGAGGCAGCACGCCTGAAGGCAGTGCACCTAGTGGCGGCACTTCCTTTGAAGATGTTAACAAGTCCGACTGGTTCTTTGACGCAGTAACCTATGTCCAGCACAACGGCTTGATGTCAGGAACCAGCGAAACGATCTTCATGCCCAACCTCACGGCCAACCGCGCCATGATTGTAACCGTGCTCTATCGCATGGTTGGCAAGCCGCATGTGATCGGAGAAAGCACGTTCACTGATGTACCTTCTGGTGCGTGGTATACGGATGCCATCAACTGGGCGGAGCAGAGCGGCATTGTGAATGGCTATAGCAACAAACGATTTGGCCTCGATGACGCAGTGACCCGCGAACAGCTTATCGCCTTGCTGTATCGCTACGCACAGCATAAAAACCTGAATGTTACAGCGACGGGTGATCTGTCCGACTTTGTAGACAAGGATAAAACTTCCGATTGGGCGACTGAATCTATGAAGTGGGCGATCGGAAAAGGGATCATCTCCGGCAAAGGCAGTGGAATGCTTGACCCGTCCGGAACTGCAACCCGTGCGGAAATTGCAGCGATACTGATGCGATTTTTGATTGATTAAGATCTGGAGTGTTACGATAAAAATGCAGTCTAAATACACCCTCGTATGAAATAAATTGAAAGCTAACGAGGGGACGAGAGACAATGAACAGGTACGACAAGGCATTCAAAGAAGAAGCAGTAAGATTGAGCGATGAGATTGGACCAAAGGAAGCCGCCGAGCAGTTAGGCGTAGCCTACTACACCTTGCAAGAATGGAGAAAGCGAAGAACCCTGCACGGCGACGGAGCGCATATCGGGAGCGGACACGCCTATGCCTCTGCCGATAAGACTGCGCGTGAAATCGAATTAG
>NZ_JBHSED010000036.1:70681-233513 GCF_042651945.1 Cohnella boryungensis
CCGCAAAAGACCGGAAGCGGTAAAGGCACGCCAGCTCTATGATGTACATCCGTGAACGACGGGATCGATGGCCCGTCAAGGAGATGTGCGAAGTGCTTACTGTCAGCGAATCGGGATATTACCGTAGCTTGAAGCCCACCCCCAAACAGGAACGGCAGCAACGCCTTCTGGTCAAAATCAAAGATTTATCGCGAAAGAATGTTGTCACAAGCAGCTTAATAACGGGATTTCAGTATGAGGGTATTTTCAAACTGCACTTTTTTTGACAACCCTATTGATAAATAATCGGGAACACCCAAGTCCCTATTTGCTAAAAACAAATTATTTAACACGAAAGAGTTCACGCTGTGATAACGTGAGCTTTTTCGTGTTCATTAAGATGTTAAACACAATTTCCCTGTCACGTTCACCTTATGGATTTCCCTTACAAATTGCAGATTATCAAAAGTATATTTCTGAAAACTCGTCAGATATTATTAATAGCTATCGTCCTATTTGTATATGAGGAATTCTATCAAGGTTTTACAAATTGTGAGAATGGATATCTTCCTATTAGGCGGTGAGGATATGGAGCTTGACGATAACCAACGTCGCGCCATTGAAGAGTTATTTCAGGATATGCTCTATCGTATGTCCACTTATGCACAAAACACACTACATGACCGCTCACTTGCTGAAGAAGCTGTTCAGGACACATTCAGAATCGCATGTACAAGAGCCGACAAACTATTATCTAGTCCTAATTCGAAGGGCTGGCTGTTAAATACTCTTAAATATGTGATTAAGAACACGATTCGCAGCAGAGCATATCTTAATAGCATTGTAATTTCTTCCGTAGATTTTGATGAGAACATTATTTCGATAGGTGCGGATACCCCTGATGTTGATTTTTTTTACTCAGACCTTGCCAATAATGAAGATTATAAATTAGTTAAAAAAGTTGCTCTGGATAAATATTCGATGTTAGAGGTGGCGCAGGAACTTGGAATATCCGTTGAAGCGTGTAAGAAACGAGTCCAGCGGGCAAAAAAAAGGTTGAAAAATCGTTTTAAAGAAAACAGAAAACAACTTAAATAATACACTGTGACATAATAGGAATCAGCACTGATTCTTATTTATCAGCTCGAGCGCTTCTTTATTTCGCTTGATGTACATTACGCTGTTTCTTTAATAAACTTAGGAAGTTGGTTACTTCATTATCATTATTTATACCGCTGTTAGGAGGTGCGACAACTACTTCGGGACGAATTGATTCTTGCAGCGAATTTGCGTTAGTTCTGTCGCTGTATGGACGGCGCAACAACTTTAGGAAGTGGGTTACTTCATTAACATTGCCGCTATCACTGTTAGAAGGCGCGATCATTACTTCGGGCCGAGTTGTTTCTTGCGGGTCATTTACCTCAGCTATAGCAGCCCCAGTCGTTAGAATACACGCCAGCGCCATACAAAGGATTATAAAGCCTGCCTTCTTTCTCTTAGTGTCCATGATAAATGAAATGCGATTTTTCATATTTCGTTTTCCTCCATAGAAATTTGTTGATAGTGCTGTTTGGGGCTTTGCCCCATTCTTGACAACACCAATAATGGCTTCACCATATTGCTTTCGCCCTTGAAAATCTACACCTTGCAAAACCAATGCATCACAGGAGATTTCACATTGTGCGGCCATCGCTCTTGACATAAGATAGACCATCGGATTGAACCAATGAAGCACGGTTGCCGTTAAAACTAATGCCTTGCACCAAAGATCATACCGTTTTAGATGGATCAGCTCATGCTTCAATATCATAGATAATTCATCATCCGAAAATTGCAAAGGCGGTAGTAAAATGGTTGGCCGGAAAAAGCCCACGAGCATAGGGCTCGTAATGACCGGACATACGTTTAGCTCTATATGTTTTTTAATTTTCAATTCCGACCTTAACCCCTCTAGAATCTCAATAATTTTGATGTCAGCTACAGGGGAACTCCAGCGGCGTACCATCCTTATAAAGGATCTGTGCCTCAAAGTATGATAAGTTGCAACGCTTACAACACCTAAACCCCAAATCGTTGGAAGCATCCACCATAAAGGAATTGGTAACGGAATGTTTATAGTATCTCTCGCATCTATGTGCGATATCGCATTAATAACTGTATTCGCATGCGTTAAAGGGTTATTCTCCATTTGCGCAGGAATCAAGTCAATCCGGAGGCGAAAGGGGACTATCCACCCCACTACAATCAGAATCCACCCCATGTAACACCACTTTGCTGCATACCGCCTAGATAAACTTGGCAATATTGCCGCATACGCAAGTGTCACCAACGACATAGAGACAGAGCTTAGGAGCAGGGTGCTAAGAAATTCCTGCATATCAACTCTTCTTTTCCTTTAGCCATTGTTCCAGTTCGTCAAGGTCACTGTCTCTTATCTTGTTTCCGTCATATAGTCTGGTAACCAAGCTTGTAAAGGAATTTGCATGAAAACGCTCTATAAAGTCGCTTGTTTCAAAATTTAGGTAGTCTTCTTTACTAATAAGCGGAAAGTAATTTCGTTCCTTGCCGTTCTTTTCCGATCTGATAAAACCGCGCTCCACCAGCCGCAACATAAGCGAAAGAACTGTCTGCGCCTTCCATTTCTTTTCATTTCCGAGTTGTTGCATGATGATATTGGTTGTTATCGGCGGCTTATTTGCCCATACCACTTTCATAATGTCAAACTCTGCATCCGGCAGTTTTTTCATTGTCCCCAAAGTATCAGCTCCATTAAGACAATTGTATTACATTTACATTCTACATCTGTCTTAAATGAACGTCAACCAGCTGCAAGCAGATTTTCGGCAAGTGTAGAATATATAATGATCTTGAAAATTGAATTATCAAAAAAAACAGGAGGGATGTCCCTAAAGTGCGATTTCATTACATATATTCATGAAATATTCCGTAATGAGTTGTATCTGTCCAAGCAAGCGGTACGATTGATGAGACCGAATATAAGGAAGCAACGGAGAGTGGCAATGCAGAACTATTTAGCCTACAAGACCAGTTAAAAGGCTAAGTTGGAAGAACTGACTTTTGCAATGTTACATCATCGTTTTGTTGATAAAATTGAAGTTCAAGCGGATGGCTCGCTAAACATTCATTACAAGTTTGCCGCCACCGCTCTTCTTACGGCTTAAAATACAGTGACCGACACTCAAGTCATGTGGAGTGCTGTATGTCGCTCGTAAGGAAGTAGTAGTTAAGTTTGCACGTTAATGAACCGTCCGGGGGTGGACGGTTTTTTTCTTACTTTCAAAAAAGGACCTCATCGTGATGTTTGTGTTCAACGCCTCGCAAATATTTGCAGGGCACATTTTCCTTTAATGATGTTATTATTTAGACAATCAACTTACTTATTGCGCTCTAGTAGATTGGGGTCGGATTCATCATGAGGGGTATTTTCCGATTCGGTTCTCGTACGATCTTGCTTTATATAGCAGCTGCCGTTGTTGTCGGTTTGATTGCAAGCTATGCCATCATCTCTGCACCAGTCTTCCCTAAGTTTCAAAGCGAAAAAGGCATTCTGGATTTAACGCAGGTTCATGTCAGCGAGAATTCGCTAAAGCTAAAAGGGGAGTGGGCGTTCTACTGGGAAGAGCTGCTGTCGCCCGAGGATATACAGAATCGCTTGGCAAGGGACGGAAATCGTGACCGCTGGATCAGCATCCCGAGCTCCTGGTTAGGCTATCAATTAAATGGTCAGCAGTTGAACGGTACAGGCTTTGCAACCTTTCGGCTGGTCATTGAGCTTAGTGAGCAGGATCGGAACGAGCGGCTTGCTCTGCGGATGCCTACCATTTTTCATGCGTATAAATTATGGGTTAATGGTGAGCTGCTGGAAGAAGTCGGTGTGGTTGGTCAGGACAAGGGCAGCGTGACACCGCATCTGGCAACGAAGCTGGTGTTCTTTCAGCCCGAGAATGACACCGTGGAACTGGTTATGCAAGTCGCCAACTTCCATCATCATCGAGGCGGCATTACCAAATCTATCGAGCTGGGCGGCAGCGATGCGTTAACGGTCAGGACAAATCTGAGAATCGCCGCCGAAATGTTTATCACCGCAAGCCTGTTGGTGATTGGCGTGTATCACCTGCTGTTGTTCATCCTGCGACGCAAAGACAGGGCTCCATTGTATTTTGGTCTGTTCACCCTGTTGTTCGGTATCCGATCCTTGCTGGTCGGCGAGCTATTGCTCACGCAATTGTGGCCGGCTATTCCGTGGGAATTGCAGTTCAAAATCGAGTACCTGATTCTGTGCAGCAGCGGATATATCATCACGATGTACTTTGATTGCATTTTTCCCAATTATGTGTCGCGTTGGTTTCAGCGTGGAACGCGGATCGTAACCGGCGCATTCTGCCTCGTTGTCGTGGCGACCCCTGCCATTATCTATTCAAAAATGTTACTGATGATCGGTGCGGTAGTTGTTCTCCATATGATCTATCTGATGGTTGGACTGGCCCAAGCGGCTATGCGACGTATGGAGGGAGCGCTGGTCTTCCTGTTGGTGTCGGTGGTTGCTTTGGTTACCGTCGTCAACGATTTTTTATATTACAACGAATGGTCGCCGATCGGAAATACTTCTCCGCTTGGTCTGTTGGTGTTTACGATCGCACAGATGATGCTGCTTTCTTCGAGATTTACGAGGGCGGCAGCGAACGAGGAGAGGATTGCACGCGAGCTGCAGGACGCTAACAACAAGCTGACCGAAATGAACATGAATTTGGAACGGACCGTGCAGGAACGCACACAGGCCTTATCCGCAGCTCATGACGATCTCCGCTTATCGTATGACCAGTTGCTTCACTCCGAGGAAGGACGGAAGAAGCTCCTTGCCTACATTACGCACGATCTGCGTATGCCGCTGTCCAGTATGCTTGGTTATGTAGAAGCCGTGCAGGACGGGGTCAAGCCGGAACGTAGTGAACAGTACTTGAAGTATATCCGGGATAACACGATAAGGATTAACCGCATGATCGAAGAGCTGAGCTTCTTGTCGCATTTGGAGACGGGACAAGTCTCGTACCGAATGGAACCGGTTCGTGCGATTGACTTCTTGCGCGGCTTTTTTGAACAATATGAGCTGGTTGTGCGTGACGCAGGTCTGGATTTCAGGCTGGACTACAGAGATGAGGAAGATCAAGGATCTAATTCGCCTGTTGTAGTGATGGATGTGCAAAGACTGGAGCAAGCGTTGTTCAATCTGGTGTCGAACGCAATGAAGTTTACCCCAAGGGGTGGGGGGGTGCGCATTGAGCTAGCTGTAGATGAGGTGAATCTTACCCGCTATGCGATCATTAGCGTGCAAGACTCAGGCATGGGTATTCCGCCAGAGCAGCTCGAGCAAATCTTCGATCGCAATTACAGGTATGATCAACCGGGCGAGAAGAGCGTAGAGGGAAGCGGGCTCGGGCTGGCGATTTGCCGGGAAATCGTGCAAGCGCATGGAGGGACGGTTCGAGCGGAGAGCGACGGCAAGACGGGGTCGATCTTCTATGTATCGCTTCCTATGGCGGCGACGATGATGTAAAGCCCGGCTCGGGTGGAGGATAGTTCTTATTTGGTGAAAAAAATGGGTCACGGCGTTGGGGCATTACTTGACGCTGTTGACCTTTTTTTGTTCTTTTCGCCAGTTTCGTAACGGAAGCGTGTTGTAAGTGCGAACTTAAAGTTTTCTTTACAATTCACAAGTTGTCCCAGTTGCCCTGCTAATATGGGAGGAGAAAAATCGACATCATTTTTCCTGTATTCAGCTACGAGAAGGGATGAATAAGCGTGAAGAAGGCAATAAAAAGAGGTTGGAAGTCGAAATCACGGATTGTGGCATGGATGCTAATCATCAGCATAGTGATGGGCGTTCTGCCGGTACAGCAGGCGAAAGCGGCCGAATTGCCGGTACAGCAGGCGATAGCGCCCGAGCTGTCGGTGCAACAGGCGGCAGCGTCCGAACCAAGCGGTTTCCAAGATGTTCGTCCAACGGACTGGTTCTACGAAGCGGCCGTCTATGTCCAGAAGAATGGCATATTCAGCGGAACGGGCGGCGGTCTCTTCTCGCCCAAGGGAACGATGACGCGCGCCATGTATGTGACCGCGCTTGGACGAATGGCGGGCGTGGATGTAAGCGAGTATTCCGCCTCGAGCTTTGCCGACGTGCCGGCGGGCATTTGGTATGCGCCATATGTAGCGTGGGCGGTTAAGAAAGGGATTGCCGGCGGAACGGGCGGCCGGAATTTTTCACCGGATGCAACCGTATCCAGAGAGCAGATGGCGACATTGATTTTGCGGTATTTTGAAAGCTATCAGATTCCTTATCAATCAAGCAATCGCATAACTACGGAGCCGAGCGATCTCGCGAACGTTTCTTCCTGGGCGGCCGACGCGGTCGTCAAGCTGTGGCAAGCAGGCTTGTTCGCCGGCGATAGCAACGGCAACTTCAACCCGCATGGGCAAGCGTCTCGCGCGGAAGCGGCTATTCTCTTCATGCGCAGCAACGCGGTTGTGGAGGCGTGGGCCAATCAGAATCAAGAGGCGGCGGAGCCGACACCGACGCCGACATCCGGAGTCGGCGGAAACAGCGGCGGCAGCGGCGGCAACAACGGAAACAGCGGCGGAGGAAACGAAGGCAGCGCAGGTATCGAATATACGCTTAAGTTCGAGAGCAACGGAGGCACGGAGATAGCGGATCAGAAGGTACGGCAAGGAAAAGCGTTGAATCAACTGCCTGCTCCGGCGAAGGAAGGGTATATTTTCCAAGGGTGGTTTAGGGACAGCGATTTATCGCTCATCTTCGCGGAGGGCAGTACCGTTACCTCGGATACGAAGTTGTACGCGAAGTATATCGATAGCGTGAGTAATGCCGTACAAAGCATTCCCAGCTACTCTGTGCTGGATGTCGCGCCGGGCTTCACGATCGCTGTCAACGATGCGACCGGCAGCCTTACCGCGTCTGAGGTACAAGAGGGGATGACTTTCGAGGACACCGCGAATGCCGATTTCGCGGGGATTACCGTCACCGGCGCGAACGGTCTCTTCACGGTAACGTCCGCAGCCGAAGACGGCAAGTTCGTTGAGGGCAATACCTATCAATTGACGTTGACGGACGACAATCTGTCTTTCCAAGATCAAGATGCGACGACGAGCATCTTTGTGTTTAGCGTTGCAAAGGAAGAAGTCATGAACATTCCGCTCAATCCGAACATGATCTATCTGCCCTTCGCGGATGTGACGGATATGATGCTGGATGGCGCGGAGGTCGGTTCGCCGGCGATTCCGGTAGTCACGACAACGGTGGGCGGCAGCGAAAGCGGTCTTGCTGCGGCGAATGCGGGCAGCGGAACTTTCGCATACACCGGCAGCGAAGCCATTCAAGTTGGCGATACGGTCGCCATCTATGAAGGGGTTCGCCCCGATCAGCGCACGGTAGACACAACCGGCGCTGCCGACGGCGAAGTCGCCTATGTCCAGATCACAGCGATTAACGGCAGCACCTACACCTATGATCACGCGGATGCCAAGCAAGTGTTGTTCAAGCCGGATGTTCTGCCTGTGAGCGTAGAGGCGGATACGGATGGAGACCCGGACAACCATTCGATTACGGTAGCGCATACTGCGATGAACTACAGCGACAGTCAGTATGCGAAGCTCGGCTTGAGCGAGCTTACTACCGTCGATGTAGGCGATTTTATCGCTTTCTATGAGGGGGAAACAATCGAAGATGCCTCCGGAGTAATCGGTTACGGGCGAATTACGTCGATTACGCCTGTGGCGGAGAGGGATGTGATTGCCTATACCGATGCTACGGAAGAAGACATCGCGCATGTCTTCGACGTCTATCAGCAGCAAGCGATTGACGGCGACCTGTTATTGTCGGATGAGGAGATTGCGCAGCTCGAAGATCAAATTAAGCAGCAAGCGATCGCCAGCGGCTTCGTCGATCAAGCCGCGAACTATCTGTCTGCTCTGGCTATGGAGACGAATGCCTTCAAGACGCAGATGGAAGTGAATATGCTATCGGCCTCAAAAGGTGCGGGCAAAGTCAGTGTGGAGAATCTGACCGTCGTCCCTTCGCTTGGTACGAAAGTGAAGCATATTGCCGGACAAACCTCCGGAGTCAGCGCTACGCTTCAAATCGGAGCCGACATTGTCATTCGTATCCATGAAGAGAGCGACCTCGTCATCCATATGACCGGTACGTTCCTTCAGGAGATCAGCTTGAATCTCGGCGTTAATGGAGAGACGGCTTGGGGAGAGGCGTGCCTTTGGGGGCTCTGCGTGCCTTACCCGAGCGATTATCGGATCACCGCTAATCTGGATGCCTACACCTATACCGGGATCAACATTAAAGCGGAGATTGCTACCGTCGAACATGATAAGCTGCAGGCTGCGCTGGCGGACTGGGATAAAGCGAATAATAACGGCATGCTCGGTAAAGTATTGAATATCGCGACAGAGATTCAAGCGTTAATCGACGGTGTGCAGGATACCGGGGTAGATGCGGAATCACTGAAGGAACAATACAAAAAGATGATGGAGAACGAGACGGATTGGGTTCCGTTAATTAAGAAGAAACTCTTCGAGCAGAGCATGCGCGTCGTTTTTGGTATCGTTGAAGTCAAATTTGAAGCAAACTTTGTGGTCAGCGCCAATGTGAACCTGACGATCGGGGCCGATTTCAACTACAAGACGGCGAAGCGCTTCTCGGTTACGATACATGTGCTCGATTTCAGCGGCAGCAGCAGCACGGTAAGCTTGCCGGGCGATGGCGATTATCAGTTTACGTTCTATGTGATGGGTACAATCGGCTTGCGGGCGGGGGTTCTGCTGGAGCTTAAAGCCGGGGTTGGCAGCGTTGAGCTGAATAGCATCGGGCTGTCTGCAGAACCGGGAGCTTATGTGAATTTATGGGGCTATTTCTATTATCAACTGAAAAATATAAACGGGAAGCAGTCTACTCGATCTTCCGGTGCGCTATATGTAGAACTGGGTATCTACCTGGAGATTGCAGTAGGCGCGCAATTGGGCGACGGAATGCTTTCGGCTAGCGCACCGCTGTACGAGAATACATGGCCGTTGTACACGGTAGGGCAGCAACATAATGTCACTGACTTCGCCTATCCGCAGGATGATACGCTCGGGGTCAACTTGGCAGGTAAGGCGACCTCGATTGCTGTGCCGGAGCAGTGGCTGACGATGAGTACATTTGATTTGAAGTCAGGAAAGTCGAGTAGCGAGGCGTATCCCCCTGCGAACTTCGATATTCAGATAGACAATCCGAATTTCAGGTATAATCCGACGACTCAAATCATCGAAGTGGTGAACACGAGTCTTGCGGTAGATACAGGAAATCTGGTCATCACCTGGAAAAGCGCGCCGTTGTCCTTCACGTCTGATCCGCTCAAGCGTACGATTCCGTTAACTTGGCTCGCCAGAGCGGGTGACTATTCGTTGCAACTGGATCCGCGGAATGGCGGATTAACTCAGGTTTTCTCTCACGCTTATAACGCGGCAATCAACGTGAAAGAACCGACCTATCAAGGCTACACCTTTGACGGCTGGTATACGTTTGCTGCCGGCGGCGTGAAGGTCACACTGCCGAGCCGGATGCCTGCGAGGGATTACTCTCTGTATGCGCACTGGATCGCCAATACGGATACACCGTATACGGTTGAGCATTATTTGATCGACCCGAATACTAGATCAGCGTCTGCGCCTGCGTATACGGAAAAATTGACAGGCACAACGGGTGCGAAGATTCAGATTACCTCTGACAGGTTCAGAGATTTGGGTTATGCGGAAGGCAAAGTAAGCGGTGTGCCTATCAAGAACGACGGCTCGACGGTCGTAAGAATCGATTACTATCCGACGAATCGCACGATGACCTTCGATTGGGGTTATGCGGGCGCTCCCAGCAGTACGATAACGGAGCAATTCGGCAAGAACATCGCCGCTCGTATACCGCTGCCGACCAGGGCGGGCTATACGTTTACTGGTTGGTCACAGGATGTCCCAAGCATGATGCCGACTGTCGACACGACCTACACCGCAAGCTGGTTAGCCAGAACGGACACGCCTTACCAAGTCGTACATTTGCAGCAGAATATAGCGGATAACACCTATACTGTTGTCGATAGAGAATCGTATCGCGGCACAACCGACACCGTGGCGAGTCTGGTAGGTACAACGCCTAAAGTTTATGAGGGCTTTGCCTATGATCCGACTGCTGCGGGAATGGTGCAAACAGCTACTATAGCGGGTAACGGCTCAACGGTTCTAAAGCTGTACTACAAGCGCATTAGCTACGAGATGAAGCTCAAATACAATAGCGCTGATGTGGCTGATCAAACAGTGGATGTACCCTTTGGGGCAACAACGGAGCGATACCTTGGCGCTCCGGCTTGGCAGGGACGTACATTCGCAGGCTGGTCGCCTGCCCCTCCGACAACGATGCCCGCGGGCAATGTCGAGCTTACTGCAGAGTGGACGCTGAATACTTATGCGGTGAGCTTCAACAGCAACGGCGCCGCGGAGGAAGTGACCGCACAGACAGTCGGTTACGGCTACCCGGCAAGCGAACCGCTTGAACCGACGAAGAACGGTTACGTGTTCGACGGCTGGTATAGCGATAGCGGCTTGACGAATGGCTACGACTTTACGACACTGGTCACAGATAACATCACGTTGTACGCGAAATGGCTGCGTAGCTATACGGTAAGTTTCAACAGTAACGACGGCTCGGCGGTAGCCGGGCAGACGGTGAGCGAAGGCTACAAGGCGACAGCGCCTGAAGCGCCGACGCTGGAAGGTTATGTGTTCAGCGGTTGGTATAGCGACAGCGGCTTGACGAATGCTTACGATTTCACGACAACGGTGGTGACCGCTAATATTACGTTGTATGCGAAATGGACGGTTAAGCAAAAAAACAGATACACCGTAAGCTTTAACAGCAATGGGGGTACGGAAGTGGCTGAGAAGACGGTGGAAGAAGGCGCCGTGGCGACAGTACCTACCGCACCAACGCGCGAAGGTTATACGTTCGCTGGTTGGTACAGCGACAGCGGCTTGCTAAGCTCTTACGGTTTCACGGCAGCAGTGATGGAGTCTATCACGCTATACGCCAAGTGGACAATGAACAGCTATACGGTAAGCTTTAACGGCAACGGCGGGTCAGCGGTCGATGCCGTGACAGTGGAATATCGCGGTACGGCCGTAGAGCCTGTCGCACCAACCCGGGCGGGTTATACGTTCGGTGGTTGGTACAGTGATATCGGCTTGGCGAATAAGTATAACTTCTCAACGCTGGTGACGGCTAATCTTACGTTGTACGCGAAGTGGACCGCCGTCAATACGGTGAGCTTCATCAGCAATGACGGCTCGGCGGTTGCTGATCAGACAGTAGAATTTGGCGGCAGAGTAATGGAGCCTGCAGCCCCGACACGGACAGGTTATACGTTCGACGGTTGGTATAACGACAGCTCTTTGACGGAAGCTTACGGATTCACTACAGCGGTGACGACTAACCTCACGCTGTATGCGAAATGGACGATTAATGTTTATGAAGTACTTTATGACAGAAATGACGGTTCAGAGGTCGTTGACGCGACAGTGGAATATGGCGGCAGAGCAGTGGAGCCGGCTCCCCCAACACGAGCAAATTATACGTTCGGTGGTTGGTACAGCAATAGCGCTCTGACAGAAGCCTACAGCTTCATGACACCGATCACGGCTAATCTCACGTTATATGCGAAATGGACGATTAACGCCTATACGGTAAGCTTTGACAGTAGCGGCGGCTCGGCGGTAACGAGCCAGACGGTGAATCATGGTGATGCGGCTGAGGCGCCTAATGTGCCGATCTGGAGCGGTTATGCGTTTGAAGGCTGGTACACGGATATGGATCTTGACGAGACGAATGCTTACGACTTTACAGCAGCGGTAACGGCAGACATCACCCTGTATGCGAAGTGGAGGGGATTAGCATGGCGACAAGTTGGCGAGGTGAAGCCAGCGGGCGAAGGCTTGAAACTCGCAGTTGACAGTCAAGGTACTCTTTATTCTGCTAGTATTGAGACAGGTAGTTATAATCTAACTGTGAGGAAATTAGAGGCAGGCGTGTGGGAGCAAATTGGCGATGCAAATGACTTCCCTGAACTTAGGGGCTTCAATAGTCTCATCCTAGATAGCCAAGGTACTCCTTATATTGTTTATCAGAAGAACGTTGGGAGCTCTGTCAATGCCACCGTTGTGAAAAAGTATAACGGCGCCATCTGGGAGGAGCTAGGCAATACAGAAATTTACTCGAGTTGGGTATCGATTGCGTTCGACAGCGATGACGCTCCTTATATCGCTTATATGGGCTGGAGGCAAATGGCGGCTGCAGGGGTAAAGAAATATGATGGCAGCAATTGGGTAAACTTAAGCGGGGGAGAGGAAGTTTTTAATAAGGCCTATTACTATAATGCTCCAAATCTCATGATTGACGAAAACAATATCCCATATGTACTCTATCAGTATTATGATGGCATAATGTCTAACGCTAATTTGCGTACAGTTCTAGTGAAATATCAGAATGGCGCTTGGCAGACTGTCAGCACGATCAACTTCAATACGAGCAACTTAGACAAACCAGGTTATACATTTAGATTTGCAGATGATCCCAGTAACAAGCTTTATATGATAGACTATGAGAATAGGAGCATATTTGGCCAAACTACAACGAACCTGACCGTGAGTCAATATAATGGCTCTGGTTGGCAAACTGTCGGCATTCCCAACTTTGCTTTGCTGAGTACCCAAACAGTTGCCGATCAGAAAGTAAGCATCAACTTTGACAGCTATGGCACTCCTTATGTTTCTTATCTGGATGCTGCCGAAGGCGTCAAATTGACCGTGAGGAAATACGATGGACAGGATTGGGTTGTTGTAGGCGATGCCGGCTTCTCCGCAGGCGGAGCGGACAAGTTACATCACGTTATAGACAAGGACGGAAACATTTATGTGATCTATGCAGATCAAACAAATGGGAACAACGTGACCGTGATGAAGCATAATCCGAGCTGGTAACAAGCTGCGATAGCAGAGACTAACAGGCCAGACACAGACTTGTTGCAGATCAACAGATTCATAGACTAATAGCAGGATAGACTAGCCTACTCCCAGCGGAGTGGGCTAGTCTGCTTGTGGCGATGTTATTCGAATACCGGGAAGATCGAAGTGGTGAAGGTGTGATGTAGACAGCCTCTTAAAGTTTTCTTTGTAATTCACAAGCGGTCTCCTCTACCATGATAAAATAGGAGGAGAAAAATCGACACTGACAAAGAACACTGAAGGAAGGTGACAGAGTGGTGGACGCTCACAAAATCATGATCGTCGATGATGATCCTCATATCTGCGAGATTGTTCAGGTGTATTGCGAGAGGGAGGGTTTCCTAGCCTCCTACAGTCATAACGGGACAGAAGCCATGAAACTGCTTGCGTCGTTCGAGCCGGATTTGATTGTACTGGATGTCCTGCTGGCTAATGAAAACGGAATTGATTGGTGCATTCACGCACGTAACTATACGAATGCGCCGATCGTATTTCTGAGCAGCCGCGAGGAAGACGAGGTGAAAATCAGCGCATTATCCTATGGTGGCGACGATTACGTGACCAAGCCGTTCAGTCCGGGAGTACTCATGGCCAAGATCAAGGCTCATCTTCGCAGAGTATCGACGGGCAGAAGGGAACAACTGCTTGAGCTACCGGGCTTGACGCTGGATTACTACGCGCAGTCCGTCATTATGGGGAGTGAAGCCGTCTTTTTATCGAAAAAAGAGTTCGGTCTGCTGTCCTATATGGCACAAAACGTGAACCATGTCGTCAGTGTCGATGCGTTGTTTCAACTCATCTGGGGAACGGAGAGTCTGGAGGATACGAGAACCGTCGCCGTACACATCAGTAACTTACGCAAAAAAATCGAGGCTGACCCTGCCAATCCCGATAGAATCGTTACGATTCGAGGGGCCGGATATATGCTGGTTGCCATGAAAAAATAGCGGCGCGGGGATTACCTCCCTTGCGCCGCTATTTTTACTTTTAAAGCGAGTTCAAGTAATCGTCAATCGCTGCCTGGATTTGTTGTTTAGTGGACCCGGCGCTTAATGAACCGCCGATACCGCCACCCATACCGCCGCCGCCGAAGCCCCCATATTGCGATTGAAGGTACATATTGATACCGGCTAGGTTCAAGTCCGTAACTCCGACGAGACCGGCGAGATCAAAAGATGCTTTGTCAGGTTCGGTTCCATAACCATATGCAAAATAATTATTGATTGCAGTTAAATAAATGGTCTCGGTGACAATCGTTTGAATCTGACTTTTAGTTTTCGGTTGCGCTCTTGAAGGGTAATCATAGTCTTGCAAGATGCCTTGGATACCGTATAGGTATTCGGATGTAACACCCGTAATACCCGCATCGGCAAAAGTCGTTACAGTAACTTCATCCCAATCACCCGAAGCAGATGCTTGATTGATCAAATCTAGCGACGTTCTGGATAATGAAGGCGTGATATTGCCCGTATAGGGCATGGTTGCCGTTGCCGGAGGCGTTGCCGAATCCGTCGCGCCGATCGTAAACTGATATGCGCCGCTCTCGCTTGGAGTTCCGGTAATCGCTCCCGTGCTTGGATCTAATGTCAGCCCCGCAGGCAGTACTCCATTCGTCACTGCATAAGTAACGACGCCCGTTCCTCCAGACAGCTTCGCTACGCTGCCGGTATAGGGTTGATCTTCGGTCAAGGGCGAAATCGTGTCCGGCAGAACGATTGGCATCGCGACCGTATATTCGAATCTCGCAACCGAGCTATTCTTCGAGCCAGGCTTAACGGCGATGGCTTTGATCGTCGTACTGCCCGTTAGGATGATCGGTCCCGTATACGGCGTGCTGGACGTGGTCGGTTCGCTGAGATCCGTTGTGTAGTACACCGCCGCGGATGCGGTCGCCGAAGTCAAAGTAACCTGCGTTCCCGACGTTACGGCCCCGCCTGCAGGAAGCGCCGTGGGAGTCTCAACGGTAGCCTGTACGGGTTGCGGAGACGAAGACCCACTCTGCCCTTGCTGCTTTTTCTTTTCTTCTTCTTGTTTTTTCTTTTCCTCTTCCGCTTTCTTCAGTTCTTCTTCCTTCTTTTTCTCTTCTTCCTCTTTCCTCTTTTGTTCTATCTGATCCTCATATTGCCCCTTGGCTTCGTATGCGCCCAAAACAAGCAGATCTCGCGTTGCGTTGGTTTGACCGCCGAACTTTCCGTCCGCTCCGTTGTCCAACAATTTTAGTTGCAACGCTAAGGCGACATATCCCTTCGCCCAGTCAGATACAGTAGAATCATTCACTCCCGGCGTTGCTTTGCCTGCCCCGCCCATGCCGAGTCCGCGAACAAAGAACGTCGCGAGCTGCTCCTTCGTCACATCGCCGGCAGGATTGAAATTCCCATTACCGACGCCATCCGTGATCCCTGCTTTTGCTACTGCCTCGATGTACCCCAACGCCCAGTTATCGGTACTGACGTCATTGAATGAAGAGGTCGTTGAGTTCTTCTCTACATTCAAATCGAAAATCTTCGCTGCAACCTTAGCGAATTGCGCCCGGTTCATCTCATCCCCGATACCGAATCTGTCCCCGCCCACACCTTCGAATACGCCAGCGCTAATCAACGCGTCGAACTTGGCTTTCGTTGCGGCATCCAGATCCTTCAAATCCTTAAAGTCGGCTGAAGTTTTCGCTGCGCCTGCTGCAAAGCTGACGGAAAAATGAAAGCACAGTAGCACCGCCATCAATAATCCGACAATTTTTTTCCTCATCGTTAGTCCCCCCTGAAGTATGATATAGGATATCGATTTTCCTCCTTTAATTTTATCATCGTAGATGAGACCACCTGTGAATTGTAAAGAAAACTTTAAGTTGACGATTGCAGTTCGCTTCCGGCAACTAGCCTATATCCAGAAAGCCCCTTTGTTTCTAGAGAGCGATTGGATTCCACGGAATCAGGGGTGTGGTGAAGGAGTATAATTTTATTCCCTTTTTACTGAATAAAATACAAAATATATAATATGTAATATGACAAACCCGCGACTTTCTAAACTAGTTCCTAAGAGAATTGGTTTGTAAAATAAAGATTATTTAGCCTCGACGCCGGAAGCGATCAAGCACATTACAACATGCAGCCGTATATGACACTTAATTTAATTTTCCGCAAAAAAATCGGGCTGGTATAAATATGGTAGTTGAACGTATAGCCCACTAGAAGCGACAGGAGAGGATGTTGAAGTGGTCAAAAAAATGGCAGTGATCGCCATCTTATTGGTGATGGTAACCTACCTTTTTAATTTTGGAACTCTGAAAATAGAGGCAGCGCCCATGGTATTATCGTCTAACCCGTCGGCGACATTTGATGGGACCACATCGTATGAAGATTATAGCGGGAGTTTGAATGCTGGATACCGCAATGGGCTTCTGCCTGCCTACAGCATCACAATGGGGTCTAACAGCAACTTTTCCGAAAACGGCTGGATGAATCCGGCGGGGATTGTAGAGGGGGCAATCGAGTGGCAGGTGAACATCGCTGCCATGGATGCGAATGACTACAGCATTCCGCTGCCATTGGAAGGTCTGAAGTTTTACGATGCGCTAGAGGCTGGGCGCGTAACGCCGTAGCGCAAGCACTGCAGGCAGGCATTGTAACGGGGTATGCGGACGGTACTCTTCGTCCGAATTCGGAGATAAAGCGATCCGAGATGGCGGTCATGATCGCGAGGGCGCTTGGCTTGTCCGCGAATGCGAACACTGGCGATACCGGCTTCGTGGACGAGCGAGACATTCCGCTTTGGGCCCAAGGCGCGGTCGCCGAGTTGAAGCAGTTAGGCGTCGTCGACGGTAAAGGCGCGAATCGTTCGATCCGGCGGGCTTATTGACCAGAGCGGAAGCCGTAACGGTTGTTCTGAACATGCTGACGCAGCTGAACAAGTAAGTTCGAGCGGAAGCGGCGGTCGTATTCATTCGTACGTTGCACCAACTTGCAGTGATCGACTGAGCGACATCTGTTAAGCCGCAAGAGGGTTACCCTGAAGGCTGTGTACTATTGGCTTCGGGGTATCGGTGGCCTAAACAGTTTGCAGGGATTCTTCAAAGAGATGATGTCATTGGCCTTAAAGGGTGTTCCAATATCCGAGAATGTGATGATGGGGGGATTTGAGAGTCCGGACTTGGTCTTGCGATTGCCAAGGAAAATGTCGAAAGGCATGGCGGCGAAATTGGGGCAGAGAGCGAGCTCGGGAAAGGCAGTCGGTTTTATTTCACGCTGCCGGTCGTTGGCGAAAGAGAATAAACTTATGCGAGATCCGAAAGTCCTTAGGGCTTTCGGTCTTTTTTTGTTGAAAAATGTTTTCAGTTAACCTGTATGTAACCTTAGGCATTTAGTATTTAGTCGAACGAGTTTCGGCAGCGGCGACGTTCTGCTAAAGAGGGTTGGGGGCGCCTCCGCCTTGGCTTCGATTGCTAACGAAAAGGAATTTATCGCTTAAAACAATAGAACAAAAAAAGGAAGTGTCAAGTTGAGAAATTCTCTAAAGGGTGTCATCGTTTTGTTTTTGTCCGTTGTATACCTGTTCGGTTCATCGGGGTTCGCCTTTGCGAAGATTCCTTCGGACATCGCGAACAGTTGAGCGAAGGAGAATCTACTCCGGGCGTGCGGGGAACGTCTGTCATTAGGATGGTCCGTCCGATACCTTTCGCGATGGCCGGACTCATTAGGCTGTTCGTATTCAATATGGCGGGAGCGGCCAAACCCAGGAAAGGAATCGCTGCCAGAATGACATACAGCGCGGCGGATTTCCTTTGTATACGCACCCAGTTGCACCATGTGGCAAGGAAGGCGATTACAAGATTGGAGGACCTTACATGTTCGGAATCAATTTGCGGGGATCGGCATTTTATTTAACGTTAATATTGCTGTTTACAACGATTTTCGGCGGCTTTACAGCTTATCTGCAACCCACTGTCGCATACGCCGCTTCGGATTTTGACGCCGGAACGGGAACCGCGGAAGATCCCTATCAGATTGCGACCGCGAGTCAACTAAATTCCGTCAGGAATTACTTGTCTGAGGGAAACTATTTCAAATTGACAGCGGATATTGATCTGAGCGCATACCAGGCGGGGTTCGGCTGGACGTCGATCGGTACTCCCCCATCTAATCTTTTTCAAGGGAAAATGGATGGCAACGGCTATAAAATCACGAATTTGAAGATGTATAAGCCCTCCACTAACGTAGGTTTATTCGGTCACATCGGGAATAAAGCGGTCCTTTCGAATATGAGACTGGAAAACGTAGCTTTAA
The DNA here is from genome assembly GCF_042651945.1 of Cohnella boryungensis. Taxonomy (NCBI): domain Bacteria; kingdom Bacillati; phylum Bacillota; class Bacilli; order Caryophanales; family Paenibacillaceae; genus Cohnella; species Cohnella boryungensis. The sequence goes on from NZ_JBHSED010000036.1 coordinate 89,068, forward strand.
CCGGCGGAACTTATTACATAGGCAGCTTGGCCGGTACCAACGAGGGAACGATCAGCAACAGCTCCGCTTCGGGAAGCGTGGGCGGAAGGGATGAAATAGGCGGCTTGGTGGGGTTTAACAAAGGAACGATCAGCAACAGCTCCGCTACGATAACCGTGAATGGTACCGGATACAATGAAGGCGGCTTGGTCGGTACCAATAACGGAACAATCAGCGCTAGCTATGCTACGGGAAGCGTGAATGGCGGGAGTTCGAGCAATACCGTAGGGGGCTTGGTCGGAGCAAATGCAATTACGGGAAGAATCGAAAACAGTTATGCTGCCGGAAGCGTGAGCGGCGGTGCTCCCGGAGGCGGCTTGGCTGGCGATAATAGAGGAACGATTAACAATAGCTACGCTATAGGAAGGGTATATACGACTGCTTTTAAAGGCGGCTTGGTTGGCGAAAAATATAGTACCAGTAACATTAGCAACGGCTTTTACGACAAAAATACGACAGGACAATCGGATACGGGAAAAGGAGTCGGCAAAACGACCGCGGAGATGAAGACGCAAAGCACTTATACCAGTTGGGACTTTACGACCGTATGGGGAATCGAGGCGTCGCGGAATAACGGATATCCTTATCTGCAAGCCATACAAAAATTTGTCGCCTATGACGAAAATGGCGCGACATCCGGCAGCGTACCGACGGACAACGTTTCGTATTGGCCGGGCAGCATAGTCCCGGTTTCCGACAATACGGGCAATCTGACGAAGCTGGGCTACACGTTCGCAGGGTGGAATATGCAAGCGGACGGCCAAGGAACGAGTTATGCGGCCAATGCAACCTTGGCGATTGGTTCGGAGAATGTGACGCTGTACGCGAAGTGGACGGGGGCCGCGGCAACGTACACGGTGACGTTCGACTCGCAGGGAGGCAGCACAGTTCCGAGCCTGACCGAAGTGAGCGCAGGGGCTACGATTAGCGAACCGACAGCGCCGACCAGAAGCGGTTATACCTTCGACGGCTGGTATAAAGAAGCCAGTACCACGACCGCGTGGAATTTCAGCACCGATTCGGTGACAGGAGATACGACGTTGTATGCGAAATGGACGGCGGTTCCAACATATACGGTGACCTTCGACTCTCAGGGAGGCAGCACAGTTCCGAGCCTGACCGAAGTGAGCGCAGGGGCTACGATTAGCGAACCAACGGCACCGACGAAAGCGGGTTATACTTTCGACGGCTGGTATAAGGAAGTCGGCACCACAAACGAGTGGAGTTTTAGCGCTGACACGGTGACGGGAGATACGACTTTGTATGCAAAATGGACGGCGATTCCGACGTATACGGTGACGTTCGACTCGCAGGGAGGCAGCACAGTTCCGAGCCTGACCAGTGTAAGCGCGGGATCGACGATTAGCGCCCCGATAGCGCCGACCAGAAGCGGTTATACCTTCGACGGCTGGTACAAGGAAGTCGGCACCGCGACCGCGTGGAACTTCAGCACCGATTCGGTGACAGGAGATACGACGTTGTATGCGAAATGGACGGCGGTTCCGACGTATACGGTGACCTTCGACTCGCAGGGAGGCAGCGCGGTTTCGAGCCTGACCGAAGTGAGCGCAGGGGCTACGATTAGCGAACCAACGGCCCCGACGAAAGCGGGTTATACTTTCGACGGCTGGTATAAGGAAGCCAGTACCACGACCGCGTGGAATTTCAGCACCGATACGGTATCGGCAAATACGACGTTGTATGCGAAATGGACTGCAGTAATCCCGGTAACGTACACCGTAACCTTCGACTCGCAGGGAGGCAGCACGGTTCCAAGCCTAACCAGTGTAGTCGCGGGATCGACGATTAGCGCCCCGATAGCACCGACCAGAAGCGGTTATACCTTCGACGGCTGGTACAAGGAAGTCGGCACCGCGACCGCATGGAACTTCAGCACCGATTCGGTGACGGGAGATACGACGTTGTACGCGAAGTGGAAGGAAATTAATGGAGGCAGTGGCGTGATTGGCGGCTCAACACCTTTATCCGATAACAGCTTAGTCATTTCAACGAATGGCAAACTTACGCTTCCCGCAGGCAAAGCGGGTGAGGTTAGTTTGGAAAATGCCGTTTCGATCTCTATTCCGGCAAATGCAACGGATAAAGAACTGAAACTATCGATTAATAAGCTGTTGGATACGCAAGGGCTTGTAACGGAACAAGATGTTCTAGCTAGCGGAGTGTATGAGATATTGAAAAACTTCTCCGAGAACTTCAATAACCCGGTAACATTAACTTTCACTTTCGATCCAGCAAGCTTGATGAGCGGTCAAAAGCCATCTTTATTCTACTATGACGAAGTGGAAGAGAAATGGGCGGAAATTGGCGGCGAAGTAAGGGGGAATAAGATCACAGCAACAGTTAACTACTTCTCAAAATTTGCGGTGTTTGGTGTGAGCCAACAGACGAAACCGAATGGAACAACCAATTTCAGCGATATTGTCGGTCACTGGGCGGAGGTGAATATCAAGCAAGCGGTAAGCGCCTCTATCGTCAACGGTTATCCGGACGGCTCGTTCAAGCCGAACCGGACCGTAACTCGCGCAGAATTTGCGGTTATGCTGATGAATACGTTGAAACTGCAAGGCGATGGGGCGATACTGAAGTTTACCGACTATGGCACGATAACTGCCTGGGCACAGAAAGCGGTGGCGCTAGCGGTTAAGGCGCAAGTAATCAACGGCTATGCCGACGGCACGTTCCGTCCGGATGCCGAGATCACTCGTTCTGAGATGGCTTTAATGGTCGCTCGGGCTTTGGGCCAATCCGCTAGCGTGATTGCGGCAACGAGTTTCATGGACGATAGGGATATTCCGGCTTGGGCGAAAGGAGCGGCAGGGGCTCTAAAGAAGCTGGGCATCATGGAAGGCAAAGGAAGGAACATATGTTCGACTTTGTGGTTTTCCAATGGATAGGGGTGCGTAAATGATCCAATTGACGAACCGCCAGGCCCAGCAATTTCTATTATTGAAGCACGGTTTGCTCAGCGAATATCGATTTACCGGAAAGCGGGGAGTATTGGATTTTGTGAAGCAGGTTGGCTGTATTCAGTACGATCCTATCGATGTTTGCGGAAAAAATGCCGAGCTGGTGCTACAGTCGAGAATCAAAGGGTTCACTAAGAGCATGCTCGACGAGTTGCTGTATACAGATAGATTGCTGGTCGATTATCCCGACAAGAATCTGGCTATTATCCCTGTCGAGGACTGGCCGTATTTTGAACGGTACAGGCAGGCCGCAAGGCAACATGCCAAGCGCTATCCCGAAATGGATGCATTGGCGGAGCAAGTGCGAGCTCACATTCAAAATCATGGTGCGCTAAGCTTGGATGATCTCAAATTGGAGGGGAATTTCTCTTGGCAATCGGCGATCCATTGGAGCAGCGGAAACAATTCATCCAGGTCGGTGCTGGAGCAGATGTACTCGACGGGCGAGTTAATCATCCATCGTAAAAAAGGAACGCGCAAATATTACGATATCGCCGGCAAATACATACCACCTAATCTTCTGAATGCGCCAGAGCCGCTGAAGGATGAGCTTGAGCATCATAAGTGGCGTGTACTGCGTCGCGTCGGCGCTGTTGGCCTATTGTGGAATCGTGCATCCGATGCCTGGTTGAACATATGGGGATTGAAATCGGAGCAGCGCAACGAGGTTTTCCGCCAGCTGCTGCACGAGGGGCGCATTGTTGCTATTGCCGTGGAGCAAATGAAGGATATGCTGTATTGCCGCGCAGAGGATTTGCCCCTTATTGAAGCCGTTCTGCTAGATCCGGCGCCGAAATTGCGCTGCGAGCTGATTGCCCCGCTAGATAACTTGATATGGGACAGAAAGCTGATCAACGAATTGTTTGGCTTCGATTACACCTGGGAGATTTATACGCCTGCTATGAAACGGAAATTTGGCCACTATGTGCTGCCTCTATTGTACGGAGAGAGCTTCATCGGACGAGCCGAGGTCATCGCAGAGCGAAAAACCGGGACGCTCATCGTGAAAAACATCTGGTACGAGAACGGCATAAAGCCGACAAAGCCATTGCGAGCAGCCTTGAACGATTGTTTTCAACGTTTTGCATTATTCAACGGATGCGGGACAATTTCGACAGAGTCTATGAACTGACATGGAGCAACTTTGACATCCTTGTTGGAAGATCGGGCACAGACGGTATCGATTGTTTCTCTCTCCACAGATGACAGGTTTTGAGAGGATTATGGCGGTTGCGAATGGTTTCTCGTCACGGTAGACTGAGGGTGAAACAGGAGGTATCTCATGCAGGAATATAAGAACAGTCAGGAACTGCTTGTAGAAATAGAAAAGACGGCGAAGCTTTTTATTGCTGAATTTGACAGTTTGAAAGAAGAGGAAAAGAACATAATGGTAGAGGGAGTAGATCGCTCTCCCCTGCAAATGATTGCATACCAGCTTGGGTGGCTGAACTTAATTATGAAATGGGATGCGGATGAGCGCGAAGGAAAAGAAGTGATCACACCATCCCCGTACCACAATTGGAATCAGCTCGGCGGTTTATACGACAGTTTTTATGCGGAGTACGTCTCGTACTCTTTAGATAAGCTGATAGAAATGTTTGAAAAAGCGGTTGCTGAAATACTTGCATGGGTCAATACTTTTTCAGAACAGGAATTGTTTGAACAGGACGCAAGAAAATGGGCGTCCTCTACACCGTCAAGATGGCCGGTCTGGAAGTGGGTACACATCAATACGGTTGCTCCATTTAAGTCCTTCCGAAGCAAAATCAGAAAGTGGAAAAGACAGAATACGTTACTATAACAACTGCCATTGCCCCATTCAAGTTAAACAGCAAATCTTTAGTAGGAATACATACGGTATTTACCTATAACCTGTAGAGTCTAAGCTGCGCGCTTAGGCTCTTTTTTGAACTACTAAATGTTAATAATTGGACACAAAATAGAATCTAAGGCCAAAATTATCCGCATGATGACAGAGAATCCTGCAAATTTTTATGATATGGAATTTTCAATAGCTTTGTGTTGTTCAGTATTTTCAAATGCCACAGTAAGACGTGGTAAAGGTATACCTAACTTTTTTGCTTCTCTCACAACTTCAAGTACCGCAAAACCTGCTTTACTATTGTTGTATTCGATGAAAAGTCGTGGTAAGCTGCCCTTTGCAAAAATAACCTTGTTAAAAAGCATGCCGAGAAGTGCCGGCGGAATCTTAGTCAACAGTAGCAAAATCATATCACTCTTTGCGCCTCTTGCTTTAAGTACAGGGGTCATTTCCCTCATATGCTTACCAACATTTGCGAATGAGTCACTATGGTTCATGAGCGCTGGAAAACTTCCACGTTTTAACACCTCGGTCTCCATTGCTGCATTCATGGCAAAGTGAATCCATAGCCAGCTTTGCATATCCTTGATCCAACTAATTTTTAAATGGGCACTTTCAAAGCATTCCTTGACCAATTGGTTAATATGCTCAGTGCCTGCCCGTGGTTTTTCAAGAAATATCATTTTCAAAAAGCCACCTCTAAGCCTGTTGTCCGCGATGCCGCCTCCTGCTCCGGGGAAGCCAAAGACAACATTGTTCATAGACAATGGTGCGATCGATGATTTCAAATCTTGCCAAATGTTATTGAATATGAGGATAGGGGTATTTCCTGCAGCAGTTGATAGGAATTGAACAGCTTCCGGAAGCTGTTCCGTGTTGACGCTCACAATAATGAGATCATAATTTGGGCTCATCTCCTCATGCAGTTTGACGTTCCAGCTTTCTTTTATAAGCTTTTTCCCTCTTCGTGCGTCCCACATTTCAAGCTCTATTTTGCTTCCGAAGGTTTCTTTTCTCCCTTTTCTAACGTAAAACTCAACTGTATGCCCTGCCTTTTCAAAAGCCCAAGCATATTGGGTTGATATTACACCTCTACCGAAGAATAAAATTCGCATATTAGCCTCCTGAAAATATATGTTAATCCTTGTTGATGATCCAACAACGCGTTGTATAATGTTATTGTATAGATTCACTATACGGTCATCAACCATCAGATTTTTAATATCTGTCGTATAATCGATTGAACAGAAAATGGAGGCAAATAATGAATAAGCAACCTGAAATTACGGACAAAACAAGGCAAACATTTATAAATGTATTCTGTGATTTATATAGCCAAAAACCAATTGAGAAAATATCCATTCAAGAGATTGCTAACCAATCAGGATATAATCGCAGTACATTTTATCAATACTTTACGGATATCTATGAGTTGTTGGACTGCGTTGAAGAGCGCGTCTTGAAATCCATTAACGAGGAAATGGCGAGCAGAGAGTTTTCTACACATACTTTCCAAGATGCACTTCAATGCTTGGAAAATGCAGAGGAAATTTCAGTTCTTAAAGCCCTCTTGGGCGACTATGGTTCTGTTCATTTTGTTGAACGCCTGAAAAGAGAAATTCCCTTTGAGAGATTGATTGTGGACTTTCCAACAAATGATGTCTTAGCACCCTACATAATTGAGTTTTACATATCAACATTAATATCTATGTTTCGCCTTTGGATACGCAACGGCAAAGATCTATCGTCGGAAGAATTGGTCAAGTTGGTAGATAGCCTATTTGCAAATGGGATAACACCGTATCATATCTTTGGCACGGTCAATCCGCGGCGCCCTGATTCGAATAAAAAGTAAGGGGACGAGGAGAAAGAGAATGAGGGACTTTAATATCGGCTCATAATGTAGACTTGAAAATTGTTGCATTTTTGCCCGTTTTGTCATAATTGCAATGCAGAAGAGGGTATGTTAAGATCGTCCTGACACTTATCGATTGGAGTTGAAGAGGATAATGTAATGTTTTTTGCCACTTTTTTTGAAGAATGAAGCGAAATTTGTTTTATTCTTTATTGGCAAGAAAGTTACCTTATTCTTTCACTCAAAAAATATATCCTTTATATACCCTCACCGGGTTGGATGTGCCGTTTTTTTGAGCTACAGGAAAGGTAACCCTTTCTTGTGGCTCTTTTTTGTCATTAATCAATTTCTCGGGAGGATGAAAACGATGATGATTGAGGTTGTAGATGATGATGTGAATCGGTTCCTGATAGATGAAACGGTTCACCAAAAAACAAATGGGGTGCCGGAGGTTTACCAATCTATCGACAGGTGCACGTAGCGACCCGTCTGCACACGTTGCGCTTTTCTGTATAGTTGGTTTAACGTGTCAAAGCGCCAACTGACGGTTGCTTTACTACGTTTTCTCCGGCAGTAAGGAGAAGACATGAGACAAGCCTCGAAATATGAAGTGATTCGGCGAATGTTGTCCGACTTCAAGCAGCCGGAGTATCGGTATGCCCAGATGATGGACGCGATCTTCAAGCAAAACGTCGGCGAATACGAACGGATGACCATACTGCCCAAGTTTTTGCGAGACGAGTTAAGCCGGATGCTTGGCCCCAACGTCTGCAGCGTCGTTCCGGTAAAGGAGCTTACATCCAAACAGGTCAGCAAGGTGCTGTTTGCCATTGCGGGCGACGAACGCGTGGAGGCCGTACGTCTTACTTATGAGCGGGGATGGAAATCGTATTGTATTTCCACGCAATGCGGCTGCGGATTCGGTTGCAGGTTTTGCGCCACCGGCACCATCGGCCTGAAGCGAAATCTGACCGCCGACGAAATTACCGACCAATTGCTGCACTTTCGCTTGAACGGCCACGCCTTGGACAGCGTCTCCTTCATGGGCATGGGGGAGGCGCTCGCCAACCCGCATATCTTTGATGCAATGACGATTCTGACCGACCCGGCTCTCTTTGGTTTAGGACATCGACGTATTACGATTTCCACCATTGGCCTGTTACCGGGGATCGACAGGCTTACACGGGAGTTTCCGCAAGTGAATCTAACCTTCTCGCTGCATTCGCCTTTCGACGATCAACGAAGCGAGCTTATGCCGATAAACGATCGATTCCCGATCCGCGATGTGCTGAAGGCATTGGATCATCACATCCGGCATACAGGGAGAAAGGTGTATATTGCGTATATTCTTCTTCGAGGAGTCAACGACTCGGCGGCGCATGCGGAAGCCGTTGCCGAGCTGTTAAGAGGAAGGGGACCTGTGGAGCATCTCTACCACGTTAACTTGATTCCATTCAATTCGACTGAGGTTACGCCGGACAGCTATCAGCAATCGGATTCAGATCGGATTAAAGCGTTTGTGCGGATCTTGAAGTCACAGGGGATCAGCATCACGGTCCGAACGCAATTCGGATCGGATATTAACGCGGCATGCGGCCAGCTATACCGCTCCGAATAATCGATCAACTGAAAGATTAGTACGGAATGATTCATTCAGGATAGGGGGGCGTAATATACCCCCTATCCTTTTTACGTCCCGCAAGCCCGATACAATCAGTGCGTTCTTCCCCTGGTAAAAAGCCAGCCGCCGGCCACGAAAACTAAACAAAGGATAAGGTTAAATCCGACACCCGCCGCAAGCGAGCCGTTAAATAACAGTGCTTCAAAAAAATTGACGACATGGACGCGCAGCGAAGGAATCGCCGTTCCGACCGGAATCGCCGCAATAAGCAGCGCCCACAGCAGCCAACCGACAGGGTGGTAGTAACCAGAGACTAGCATGCTTAGAAGCGCCATCGCCATCATATAAAAGGCGGTTTGGTACAGAAAGGAACCCGCCACGCCAAAGTCATCCCAATGAAACGCTTCAATAAGAGTAACGGTGTTCGTGTACTTCCGGATCACATTCACCTCAAGCACAAACCATAAAGAATTGAACAAAGCGATGGCTGCTGACCAGAAGGCAAAGACGAATTGAAGCGCCCTATAATATTGCTCGCGGCTCGCGCCCAAATCTACGATGCGCTTGTAATATCCGATCGGCAGCAGGATAGCGATAAGGGGCAAAATAAGAATCAGCATGTTGCCGTCCGAAAGGCGGGTATTTTGGCTGTTGTCTATATTGAGACTAACAATAAATTGTGCCAGATTTCCAAGCAGGATAAGAATAATTACGCACCAGATGTACACCCTCGTTTGCAAATAGGTTGCCTTTAAATGAACGGCCAATGCCCCCAATTCAATGACCTCCTCCGATTAAATACGAGAATAGCTTCTGAAGCGTTAGATTTTCAATCGAAATGTCCATCTCGCGAGCCCGTTGCCTGTCCCGATCGTCCAACTTATCGTAAATTGCGGCAAGTGTGCCGCGGCCATAGGATTCCGTATGTAATACTCGCTTACCGGCTGTTAACGAAGCCACCGCTTCCGAATTTCCCCGGATCAGATGAGCTTTCATATGTATCTGTTCTATCTCATCATGAAGCAGGAGGGAGCCGGCTTCAAGGATATATACCTTCTCCGCGACTGGGGCGATTTCGTCTATCAAATGCGTAGACAGCAAAATCGTGCGGGGGTAATGGGCGTAATCCTCCAGAAGCGCCTTGTAAAATCGTTCCCGCATCAACACATCGAGTCCGAGCACCGGCTCGTCGTACAAGGTCAGCGGCGCCCGACTGGCCAGACCGATGAGATTGCCTACGAGCGACTCCATGCCTCTTGAAAGCTGCCTGATTTTTTTTTGCGGATCGAGCTGAAACGATTTGAGCAGCTCATGAGCGAACGTCCAGTCCCAGTTAGGATGAAAACTCGCAGCAATCTGCAAAACCTCGATAATCCGCGCTCCTCCGAAGGATTTGTTTTTCTCGCGCATATAACAGAAATCCTTCGGAAGCTCTCCTCTGCCCAGCTTTTTTCCCCTTACCTCGATTGTGCCGTCGTTCGGGAGGATTCCGCCTGCGATCACGTTAAGCAAGGTCGTTTTGCCGGCGCCGTTGCGCCCGAGCAAGCCGTATATGACGTTTTCCTCCAACTGCAGATCCAGATTCCGCAAGGCGTAGGATTGGCCGTATTTTTTGTTTAGATTGCTGCAAGTCAATACGATGCTCACGGCACGTTCATTCCTTTCTCAACTGCTTGATCATGTCCATGATGTTGTCGGTTGTCAGCCCGAGCTTGTCGGCTTCATTCAACAAATCGGACAACAGCTCGTTGTAGAAACGATCCTTGCGCTTCACCTGAATCTTCTGTTTCGCATCAGTCGCGACGTACATGCCCAGTCCTCTTTTTTTGTACAGGATACCCTCGTTGACGAGCAGACCGATCCCCTTCACGACGGTCGCAGGATTGATTTGGAAGGTCTGGGAAAACTGCGCCACGGAAAGAACCTGCTCGTCCACGCGGAAAGTGCCGTTCAGAATATCGTCCTCAATTAGGTAAGCGACCTGTTGAAAGATCGGTTGCTTATCGTCGAATGTGATGTTCATTACCTCACCATTCATCATCTAGGTATGTTACCCATCTAGCATACCATATTTCGGCTGTTGACATTTAATTCAGTACGCATTACAGTATACTACAATAGTAACATACTAGCATGCCAAGTGTGAATAGGATTGGCTAATAAGGACTTCCAGAGTTAAAAAAACGATATAGGGAGATGCGTGAAGTGACCAATTTAATCGAATTCAAAAACGTAACGAAAGAATACAAAATCGGGGAAGTGCCTATTAAGGCGCTGGGCGGCGTAGATTTTACGATTTCGGAGGGGGAATTTGTCGTTATTTTGGGGGCAAGCGGCGCGGGTAAAAGTACGATTCTGAACATCCTTGGCGGTATGGATACGGCGACTTCGGGTCAAGTATTCGTCGGTAATCAAGAAATAACAAAGCTAAGCGAAAACAAATTAACCGCATATCGCGGCGAGAAAGTGGGCTTTGTCTTTCAATTTTACAACTTGATTCCGAATCTAAACGCTCTGGAAAATGTCGAGTTTGCCACGGAGGTGTGTAAGAACCATCTGGATGCTGAAGATGTTCTGCATAAGGTCGGCTTACAGCATCGGATCAAAAACTTCCCATCCCAGCTCTCGGGAGGAGAGCAGCAAAGAGTGGCCATCGCCAGAGCGGTTGCCAAAGATCCTTTGCTCTTACTCTGTGACGAACCTACCGGAGCTTTGGATTATGTGACTGGCAAATCCGTCTTGAAGCTTCTTCAGGATCTGAATAGGGAAACGAAAAAGTGCGTTGTGTTGGTCACCCATAATTCGGCAATTGCTCCTATGGCTGATAAGGTGATTAGGGTGAAAAGCGGCAAAATCGAAAGCGTTACGGTGAATGAGGAAAAGCAAAGCGTCGAAGGGATTGAGTGGTGAGCATGAAATTATTAATAAAACTATTTAGGGATATTAAACAATCTGCAGGGCAATTTATGGCCTTTGTATTGGTTGTCGCAGTCGGAGCTTTTTTCTATGCGGGGCTCGTCACTTTGAGCGATAATCTTAGCGCTTATACGAAGGGGTACTTCAAGGAACATAATTTAAGCGACTTGAATGTCTATTACAGTCAAATCTCGAAACAGGATGTGGCCGGTTTCAGTGAAATAAAAGGCATCAATAAAATAGAAGGGCGCTATACCTTCGATGCCGCACAATCCTTCGGAGAGGATAAAGCGACCTTACAAATTCATTCGATTCCTGCAAATAATGAAATCAATACGCCTGCTATTATCGAGGGGAGTATCCCGTCTATACAGGGGGAAATCTTATTAGACTCCCATTATGCTAAAGAGCATCAGTATCGGGTCGGCGATCCAATCCCCGTAAGTGCGAACGGAAGAGATTTTACATTTACAATTAGCGGCTTGGGCGAGAATGTTGAGCATACCAAAAAGAATGAAATACAAGACCATAAAACCTACGGAGTCGCTTATATTGCCGAAGAATCTCTAACTGAAATCCTGGACGTCTCTTCCTACAATGAAATCATGATTGATGCGCAAGAAGGCTACGATATCGACAGCTTAGGCAAATCCATTGAAGAGCAGTCCAAGCAACTTCCTTATTTAAGCCAGGTGAGCAAGGAACGCACCTTCAGTTATGCTCAGATCAAGGCAACGATACACAATAATGGCTTGATGAGTAAGGTTATCCCGTTCGTTCTCTTCTTGATCGAAGCGATTATTTTATTCCTCGCCATGTCGAGGATAATCGATTCTCAAAGAAATCAAGTGGGTATTATGAAGGCTTTGGGTGTACACAACAGAAGCATCATGCTTCATTACATGGGATACCCCGTGCTCGTAAGTATTATCGGCTCCATCCTGGGATTTGTAATTGCCGAATTTGTATTTGTGCCGTTAGTCACCGCATCGAATGCAAAAGCCTACTCTCTGCCCGGCATTCAATTCACGCTGTCTTGGTTATCGATCATTCCCCCCATCCTTTTCTCGAGTGTTTTTGGAATGCTATCCTGTTACTTAAGCGGGAGAGCCCTATTAAAGGAACGTGCGGCACAGGCGATGCGTCCCAAACCGCCAAAGAAGACGAAAAAGCTATTCATAGAAAGAGTTCCGGGGATTTGGAGTGCGATTTCCTACAGCTACAAGCTGATTCTGAGAAATATATTCCTGAACAAACAGAAAGCTTTAGCGAGCTCAGTTGGCGTTGCTGTAAGCACGGTTTTAATCATAACCGCTTTTGGCACACAAACCTCCTTGCAGAAAGTAGCTGACCAAGTTGAAGACGTATATACCTATGATTTAAGAGTAGATTATAAGATCGGAGCCTCTTCTGATACGGCAGAAGTCCCCTCCGGGATTAAAAATCGTTATTCTTTATCCACCTTTCCTGTTGAGTTCATCCACGAGGATGAGAAAGAAAATGCTACCTTAGTCGTTACGGAAAAAGAAAACAATCTCATTCATTTCTTCGATGACAAGGAGAACAGGATCGCTTTGGCGGATAATGGCGTGCTAGTCCCCCAATCTTACGCCGACAATTATCGGATTAGAGAAGGGGATACCATCCAATTAAAGTTCACGTCGCCGGAGCTTAAAAATAAAACGGTAGATATGAAGGTATTAAAAATAACGACACAGTATTCGAATCCGTCGTTCTACGTCACCCCCGATTATTTGGAGAGCTTTGGGCTGGAGTACAGTCCAACCTCGCTTGTAGTCGAAGCCAATAGCTCTACAGATCTTATAAGCGTTCGCAGCTTCTTTGAACAAGATCAATATGTAGATACGATATCAGATAAGAATTACCTTAAGAAAACAGCTCAATATATTTTGAAGCAAAACAGCTTCATATTTATCATGTTTATCGTCAGTGCCGTCGTTCTCTCTTTTGGCGCGATCTATACGATCTCTTCCATTAACATATATGAAAGGAATCGCGAGCTTGCAACCCTTAAAGTACTAGGCTATCAAAAATATAAAATAAACAGGCTTATATTTACGGAAAACCTCATCCTGACCGCCTTTGCGGTAATTGCGGCTTTGCCGATAAGCGGCTATGTATACAGCTTTGTTGTTCAGGCACTGTCTAGTACCCATCAACAAATCCCGGATAAATTAAATATATTCGTACTTGCGGTCTCGGTTAGTCTAGCCTTCATGCTTACCATTCTGTCTAGCTTATTGCTAAGAAGAAAAGTAACGAAAATCAATATGATCGAGTCTTTGAAGAGTGTGGAATAGTGGGGGAATTGAGGGAGTAGCTTGATATTTCTGAAGAATGAATCCTTATAGGACTTAAGGGGATTAAGCCATTTCGTGTGCTTAACCCCTTTTTTATTTGAAATTATGTCCTAAGGCAACACATTTTATAACTTTAGTCTCAGAATACAGAATAATTTAGAAGATACAAAAAGGAGAAACGTGGAAAATGTCGAATTTCTGAGAGGGTAAATATTCCTAAGTATACTAAATCAACCTTTTAATCAAGGCCATTTGAACTGAAAAAGGCAAACCTGTTCGAAAGACAGGGACGCAAAGCCACGGACCTTAGGCATCGGTCGAAAGACTGATTGCTATGGCAGCCGGGTTGCCTGCTCTAGTGGTCTTTTTATTTTTTCTCCAATGTCCTATTTCAACCATAAAAGGGGAATTATGAAATGGAAATTCGATTCGTATCCAGATTGGCTAAGGTATTATGTTTCGTCTTGCTTGTAGAATTCATCGTTCCTTTATTATGGAGTTCTCCGACTTATGCATCGTCCGCATCGCCGGATGTCAGCATTCAGTTCAGGTCGCCATTAGCCCCTGCAACGGGTGCGTACATACCCGATTACGGGGAACCTTACGGAGAACGGAACGGATACACGTACGGATGGAACTTCGATCATACTCCCTATTCGGTCAATGAGGCCGTATACGGTTCTTCGTTGCTGGATTCAGCTATCGGCATACAAGCCGGAGGGCAATGGGAAATTGCATTGCCTGCTGGCAGCTATGAGGTAGAAATCAGCGTAGGCCATGCCGTGTATGGCAGTACCACTACGCTCCAGGTAGAGAATGTGACGTTCTGGGATCACGCCGAGCTCCCGGCCGGCGGACTGGACAAAGTGAAGAAGCGCGTTCAATTGAACGACGGCAGATTAACCCTGAAGGGAGATCAAGCTAGCCCTTCGGCCTTCATCCATACGATAGAGATCACGAAGGACGTTCTGGCTAATCGTCCGACGCCGTTGCCTTATATCGGGTTGCCTGCGGAGATAAACAAGGTGCCCGGAGACAAGATTATTTTGTCCGGCTCGCAACGCAATGAACACAATGCCATTCCGTCCGTCAGAGTGAAAGAGCTGGGTCAGGCTATTGATAACTATATGAATGAACAAATATCGGTAATGGAACAACGAATTGCTACGATGGAGCAACAGGCCGAATCCTGTGCGGGTTGCAATGCCAGCGACCTGGAATCGGCGATTCTCCGCAGTCCGAACGAATACGTCGTGATGAAAGCGGGGCATCTGAATCTGGATGCTTCCGCGACGTTTGGCTCGCCATCCAAGCCAGTCTTTCTTATCTTGGACGGTTTGAATACGAACCGGAATCTAACTCTTACCGTATACGGAACGTTGGCGGTTAAGGGAAATCTGAACGCGAATACGAATCTGACGCTGCACCTGAATGCACCCGATCAACCGGCAGCAGCCGAAAAAGGGGATATATGGGTCGGGGGTTCGCTTCATTTGAATAACAATTCCGCTGTGCGAGTGGCAGGCGATTTTATAGCGGGAAGTCTTATCTATAACAACGGCCAATTGAACGTCCAGGCCGATCGGCTTCTTGTTGCCGACAGTATGCATATTAACACCCAGGTAGATATGACCATTGCACAGGAAATGCTCGTTGGCAGTTTGGTATCGAATAACCAAACGGCGAACATCAGAGTAAGCACAGGCGATGTATTCATTCGCGACGATATTCACGTTAATAATCATTTGAGCATTCAGACCGGAGGCGTCGTTGCGATCGGCGGCAGCATCACGGCGAATCAGAAACCGACCATCGCCACCGGCACCAGCGTGGTCGGCCAAACGAAATTGCATTACAGGGTCAACGGATTGCTCGCAGAGTATTATACTGAACCGAATTTGACTGGCGATCTATTCATCGTGGTGGACGAGAACGTAAATGTGAGCAACAAACTGCCGATTGCCAAGCCTGGTCTTAACGACGGCAATATGTCGGTGAGATGGACGGGGCAAATTACTCCTTATTTCACCGAGATGTACGAATTCGAAATGGATGTTCGCGGCGGGGTCAAGCTGTGGGTGAACGGCGTGCTTCTTATAGACAAATGGGAGGCAACGGGGAACGGCAAGTATTCCGGATCGCTTGCGCTTGAAGCCGGAGTCGATTATGACCTTCGTCTCGAATATGCCAATCGCGGGGGACAGCCTCAAGCGATCTTGAATTGGGCCAGCGAGTCCGGGACGAAGGAGGTCGTGCCGCAGAGCCAATTGTCGCCGTTCGCGATGCCGATGCTGACGGCGACCGCGACGGAGAACCTCGTGAATATCGCATGGACGACCGCCTTCAATGCGACCGATTACGAGTTAGAGGTAGATGGGATCATCTACTCGTTGGGCAACCAAGCCGCCTATACCCACGCTCCGCTGGAACCGGGCACTTTGCATAAGTATAGAGTCAGAGCGATCAACGGCGATATTAAAGGAGTTTGGTCGATTCTGCAAGAGGTGTGGACGTTACCGGATGTACCAGCCAATATACTGCTTCAATCGACAAGTAACTCCGTGACGTTAACATGGGATGAAGTGACAGGGGCTGCCGGATATGAGGTTGAAACCTATAACACGATTATCAATAATGGCAACCTTACGACATATACAGAATTAAACCTAGATCCGAACATACAGCGTACGTTCAGAATTCGGGCGCATAATACCAGCGGTCCCGGAAAGTGGAGCTCCATCATGGTCAAGTCAACTCTGCCCGGAGCGACAGGCGCATTGTATACCATAGCGACGGATACTTCCATCGCCGTGAGCTGGGATGCGGTTTCCGGTGCGGATAGCTACAACATTGAGGTTGACGGCACAATCGTGGGAGGTCTTGCGGATACAAAGTATTTGCATGCGAATTTGCAGCCGAACACGATCCATTCTTACCGCGTTCGTTCCAATAATAGCGAAGGATCGAGCGGATGGAGCGAGGCAGTTCAAGCGGTTACGCTTCCGTCTGTTCCGCGCAACTTGCACGCAAGGAGCGTTGCCGGCGACCATATTCATCTCGAATGGGACGAAGTAACAGATGCTACCTCCTATGATTTAGAGGTCGACGGAGTAGCGGTCGAAGTTGGAACAAGTACGAAATACAATCATTCGGGACTGGAAGCTAACACGGAGCATACGTACAGAGTACGTGCGAGGCATCATTCCGTCGTCGGCAATTGGAGCGAGGCGGTTACGTATGCGACATTGTCCGGCGTGCCCTTGAACTTGCACGCAGTATCAACCAGCAATGAGATTACGCTTTCTTGGGATCCGGTAGTCGGCTCGATAGGCTATGAGGTTGAAGCAGACGGCAAAGTTATTCCGAACGGCCTAAGCACGACCTACGTACACGCCGGGTTGAAGCCGTTCACGGAGCATACTTACCGGGTTCGGGCGATTGGTAACGCGGGGGTTGGGCCATGGAGCGAGCTCCTGATTGCAACAACCGGTCTGGATGTACCGGTATTGGGTGCTCAAGCCCTATCGAAGACGGCGATCGCTCTCTCTTGGACAATCGTGCCTGGCGCGACAACCTATGAGCTTATGGTAGACGGCGCGGTCATCGACGTCGGTAACGTTACAGCGTATTTGCATAAAGGGCTGCTTCCCTATTCCTGGCATGCGTATCGGGTCAGGGCGAAAAGCGGCTCCGTCCCTGGCCCTTGGAGCGCTGCGTTAATGAAGGCTACGCAGTTAGGCACGCCTGTAATAACAGGGCTGTATGCGACCAGTTCCGAAATCACTGTGGAGTGGGAAGCCGTTCCGGGTGCGACCGGTTATGATATCGAGGCGGACACGCTCATCGTGAACGTGGGTACGGCGACGACATACATTCATCGCAATTTGCTGCCCAACACTGTCCATTCGTATCGGGTGCGCGCCAAGAGCGGCAACGATCTCGGCGATTGGAGCGATTGGAGCAAGCTTAGCACTCAAGTGACTTCGCCTGTTACGCCTACGCGCTTCAGAGCGGTTGCCAATACGCATGATATCGAACTGAAATGGGACGCATCGCCGGGAAGCTTGAGCTATGATCTCGAACTCGACGGGCGGATCATCACCGGGATAACTGGGACAAGCTTTATCCATCGGGATCTTGTTCCGAATACGATGCACGTCTATCGTGTTAGAGCATCGAATGCGGTCGGCTCAAGCCCATGGTCGAACAAGATTAAACCTCGTACCATTCCCGAACTGACGGTAAACGTTGGGCAAGGTTCGATGTTTAACTTCGTTATCGTAGCTCCTAGCATACCGGGTCTGACGGAAAGGACTATTACGGTGACGTATAATCCGGAAGAACTGGAAATTCAGGATCTGAGCGCGGCTACGCCCGAGATCGAATTAACGGTGGGGCCAATCAAGGGTACGAATATAAGGGTTAGCGAAATCGCGAACGGGAAAATCGTCTTCCGGATTTCGAATGCCCTGAGCACGAACGTCAATATCATTCGGTTTATAGCGAAGTCCAATGAACCATCAACAATCACATACTTCGTCGAGTAGCGATTCACCATCAGGAGGGGGATTTTGCTTGTCGTATCAAAAGACGCTGCCAGCATTGTTTATATCCTTATTTCTCATTCTCTCGTTATCTCTTAAATCAAGCTATGCATCCGAACAACTCATAGATATGCAAGCACCAACAGTCTCCGAAGCAACTAGGCTTGATGATAATACGGGTAGGAAGGAACTGCTGGAGGAGCGCACGGCCAATACGAAGCACTATCTGCTGGAGAACGGCTCGAAGCAGATGGTAACTACATTGGAGCCGCAGCATTATCTAGACCAGAATGGAAATTGGCAGGATATCATTCCCGCATTAATCGACGAAGCGGACATTCAGGACCTGAATGTGCCATTGTCGCGTGAAGTCGTCGGCGAAGTCAAACAAACGATTATGAAGAACAACGAACGAAATCGTCAGAAGACGGTTGACCACGACAATACCTCATACAAAGCTCTTCAGGTTCCGTTCAATGTTTCCTTGTCTAAAAATTTTCAGCAAGGCTATCGTATTCAGAAGGGACAGGACCGACTTTGGTTCAAGCCGGTCGGAGCAAACAAGACAATGGCAAACTTGACGGATCAACAGACATTGACATACGTGAATGTGTGGGAATCGACGGATGTGACGTTAAGAGTGACTGGCGGGGGGGTAAAGGAAACTTTTATCCTGAAGGATAAAAGTGCGCCATTAACCTTTTCATTTGAAGTAGAGGGTGAGTTTAATTCGGAATGGGCCACCGATCAACTATTTGTTTTGCCGGCCTGGCTGATCGATGCTGACGGAACGTTCAGGTCTGTAGAGCAGGTTTTGAGAAAGCAAGGAAATAAACAGTACATCGAACTTACTGTGGATGACTCAGGGTTAGTTTATCCTATAGAAGTGGATCCCACTGTGGCAACATCCGTAACGCAGCTTGCTACTCAATACGCCTATCCGTACGGTTCAGGCGGTCTAACTTACTCTGCTCCCTCCTCCGGATTATACATTGGCGGAAAAGCGTATACATACGGTGCTATCGGTTTTATTAATTTCGATTTGTCTTCTATTGAAGGGATTGTCCAGAGCGCCTACTTAACGTTGAACCGTGGAAAATCACATCGTGATGAAAAAGCATTAACTATAGAAAGCTATGTGAATACATCACCTTGGTCGCCTAGCGATCCTTCCCAAGTACCTGGTCAGGGCCAATTAATTAACGTTGTTAACACTGCTGGAGCTGTTAACAATTACATACCGCCTACAATTATTACGGGGATGGAAACCTATGTAAGATACGTGCTCGCAGGGAACCCCAATTACGGGATTAAGCTGTTTCCGAGACTTACGGACATCGAAACGCTGCGGTATTTTACCTCTCTGACATTAACGATAACCTATACACTGATACCAAAAATCACAGAAGTTGTCGCACCCGTCGGAAATCAGTTTTTTGGACCAAACGCCAATTCGTTTATTCCGATCATCAAGGTGTCGGGGCCGGATGCATCTCCATTGACTGCTGCTTATTATCTGGATAATGAAGCGTCGCCGCGAGAAACGAAATCGGTCTCCAATCCGCAAACGGCGCAAACGGTCAGCTTTAGCGCCATGAATATCGGTACGTTGGCGGAAGGGAAGCATACGTTCAGATTTACCGCCAGCAACGGGCAACAGACGGGTCAAAAGTCGGTCGATGTATACGTGGATAAAACGGCGCCTTTACTAGGCTCATTAAACGTTACGTCTACCAGTAGTTCCGTTTCGGTTTCCGGTTCCGCGAGCGATGGCGGTTCAGGTCTAGAAGCGGCCTCGTATCGCTATACTGTCGGAGCAGCGACAAGCGGTTGGACAAGCCAAACGTCTTACACAGCTGCAAACTTGATGCCTAATACGGTATATCAGGTGAAATTCGAGGCGAGGGACAAAGTCGGCCTTGTTTCTTCACGTGAACACCAGATCTATACAGCCAGCCAGAGTCCTACGTTATCCGTAACCCGTTCTATGGAAAACGGCCTGGACCTATCCGTTAACGACAGCAATCCGGCTGGGACCCAATACGTCATTCAGGCGGGCGGCCGTTACGTTAACGGGACTGGGGCTTTAACCGCCGCTCCGGTCTGGTTTGCTCCGGTCAATAAAAAGATAACCGTAACCGGACTTACAGCAAATACTTCATACGCTTTGACAGTAAAAGCGAGGAACGAAGCGGGAGTCGAGACAGAATCAAGTGCAGCCCTAACAGGAACGACACTTGCCACTCCTCCTGCCACGGTTACACCAACAGCCAAGCAAAGCTCTATCAGGCTTTCCTGGCCTGCGATCAGCGGAGCGATCGGCTACGACGTCGAGGCGGATGGGATATTGATCCCTAACGGCGCTTCCGCGACTTATGTGCACAACAATCTTGCTCCCAATACTCCTCATAAGTATCGAGTGCGGGTCATCAATGCAGGTGGAACGGGGAGCTGGAGCCCACTGGTGACAGCATATACTTTGCCTAATCCACCGCCGATACCGGTTAATATACAAACGACATCGACGCAAACGGATGTTACGGTCACCTGGGATGCTTCTACCGGCGCGGATGGGTACGATATTGAAGCGGATGGAAAGGTGATCGATAATGGCAACCATTTATCCTTTGTGGATAAGGGATTGCAGCCTTTAACCAAACATACTTACCGGGTCAGAGCGAAGAATGCCGGGGGTGCCAGCGAGTGGAGCGGTGCCGTTACGCAAATCGTCCTGCCGAATCCTCCGACCGCACCCGAACAGCTTGCCGCCCAGCCGACCATTCATCAGATTAAGGTGAGTTGGGATCCGGTTAAGGGTGCCGACCGTTACGAAATTGAGTCGGACGGGGCGATTCTCGATAACGGGACCCGCACGACATACACACATGATGGTTTGGATCCGCTAAGCAGGCATACGTATCGAGTTAGAGCCGTGAATGCGGGGGGGACAAGTTCGTGGAGCCTGCCGCTGTATGCGACTACGCATCCGGAGAAGCCGGATATTCCGACGAATATTATGATGACGGCGGAGGGAACGGCGATCTCTTTGATCTGGTATGAGGTGCCGCATGCGGAAAGCTACGATATCGAAGTCAACGGTACAACGATCATGCATTCAACAAGTGCGCAGTTTAATCATACTGGGTTATCACCCGATAGCAGGCACAAGTATCGGATTCGCGCAGTCAATATCAGCGGTAAGAGCGAGTGGAGCAGTCCTGTTGCGATGAAGACGCTTCCGAGCAAGAGCGATGCGAACGATTTTCTTACGAATATCGCAGCGGTGGTGACCAACTCTTCCATTACCTTATCCTGGGATACGGTTGCCCCTGACGCGGAGTACGAGATCGAGGTGGACGGCGTCATTGTGGACAACGGAAGCAGCACATTATATCAGCAAACCGGGCTTCCGCCGAATGAATATCACACCTATAAAATCAGGCTGAAGCAGAGCGGGACCCCGGGGGTCTGGGTGGCCGTTCTTTCCTTATCCACGTTGCCGAATCCGCCGGATGCTCCAGGCCAATTGGAGGGGGTCTCTACGAACAACAGCATCGAGTTGAGATGGGGACGGGTCGAGGGCGCAACCGGATACGATATCGAAATCGATGGAAAAATGGTAGACGGAGGCCACAATACGATCTATTTGGATGAGGGTCTTTCGCCGGGAACGACACACACCTATCGGGTGAGAGCGAAGAACATGAGCGGAGTAACTGCATGGAGTCCCGCTCTTATTACAAGCACCACCAGTCCCGACTATCGGGTTCAGGTCGTAAAGGGGCAACCCTTTCATTTTTCCTTGCTGGCGTTTGACGTAAAGGATTTCAGCGAGCGAAAGTTTATCGTGACGTACAATCCGGATGAACTGGAAGTCATCGACTTATATAGCTTCACGCCAGAGAAGAATGTTCTGAGTGCCGGTACGATTCCCGGCTCTCCATTGTCGGTGACGAATGTGCCGGGGATCATCGAATTCCGGGTACACCAAAGCGTTGCGCCGGGAACGGTCTGGTCCGGAGAAATCACTTCGATCCTATTCAAATCCAAGATCGACGGACAATCTTTCATGCAATTTAGAGTGGAATAAAGCTTCGAGGTGAACCTATGAAAACCGGAAATAAAAGAATATACAAGTGGATAGCCATTTGTCTCGGTTCAGTTATAGCGCTGCAACTGTTGACGGGAATTGGCTTCAATACGAAAAGCGGGGCGAATATCACCGCATCCGCAGAAAACGCTGACGATGAGAATCGCATTGCGGTGGAATTATCGAACCTTTCCGGGGTAAGCAAAGAGGATATTTTGCAATGGCGAAGCACCGGGAAATCGTGGAACGATATTATCGCCTTGCTCTCCAAACGGGACGACGACTTGAACGGAACCGCAAAAGCCGAGAGAAGCCAGCTTCTTGCCGATAGCGGCTTAGATGAGGATTTCATTCAGAAGTTAACGGATGCAGGCTATACTCAAGCCGAAATAACGGATGCCAAGCTGCTTGCGGAAAGAATTGTTTTCCAACTGCAGGAAATCGTTCGTTCCGTTGACAATCGTCCAAAGCAACCAATAGCGGACTTGAAGGATGAAAATCAAGACAGCAAGGATTTGACCGCATATATCCAGATTAGCGATCAATTCGACTTGAAAACGGCTGTATATGCCATGACCGTATTAAAGAAGGATTTCGGAAGCATCGATAGTGTTATGAATGAGTACCTTTTTGCGCTGCAAATCGGATTGGATTTTGAGGGATTTTTCAAGGATAAGGAAAAATATTTACAGGATAAAGCAGATAAGAGTATTGGCATCAACCCGGATTCAGTCATCTCAATCGATAAAATCGAGAATCGAATGCTGGAAGCCATTCAACAGGGAAATGCATTGAGCCAGGATGATTTCACGACAAGTCATGATGCAGCAGCTTTTCCTGTCGAATCGCAAATGAATAATCCGCTACCGGATGTGCCGAACCCGAATGCGATAAATGTAAAGCCCGAAAATCCAACCGACGCTGTAATGAAAGAAATTCAGTCGATCGACCCCAATAGGCAGTAGGAGGCTTATCCTATGAGAAAAATTCCGAAATTGTTGCTGATACTCTTCATAACCGCCATGACACTTCCGGCTGGCTTGGCCGCGTATGCCATGGTTAGCTCGACTTCCGGTCAAAATTCGAACGCAACGCAATCACCCCTTGATTCGACTGCGCTAGATGTAATCAACGCAGACTCCATTGTGATCTCAAAGCAGGTTTTAGACAAAATTAAGCAGTCCGACCCTGGCAACTACCAAAAAAATGTGACCCATTACAAGAATCTATTGATCGAGTTGAGCGTTCACGACAAATTCAAGCAAGAGATTGAGAGATTGGCAGCGGCCAATCACAAGCTGCCGAATGTCCTGATCGCCTATGCCTTCTTATATCAGAGCTACGGTCAGTTAAGCGATCTTGAGCCCATGGTGGTAAATAAGGAAGCCGGAAAAACGTGGAGCGTCATTTTTTCCGAATACGCCGAAGCCCATCCCGTGTTTGCTCCTAGAGCTTACGATTCGTCTTATCTGGAACAATTGATGCAAACCCCTAATTTAACCTCGGACGATATCATGATTGCCGATAGAGTCTCCTTTGCTACCGGCAAGCCTTTCGAGGAGGTTCTAAGCAATAGGCTTAAGTCTATCAGTTGGAAAGCAGCGAATGCCGATCTCGGCATTCTCTATAGTGCGGAGAAGCTCCCCCGTGTGCAAATTACCGCTGAGCAGTTAGATAAATATACCGCTTCCGGAAAACTGACGGAAGATCAGGTGGCTCAAGCCTTTGTCATCGCTGACAAAGTGGGGAAGAGCACAGACTCGGTTATCGAGCAAATCAAAGCAGGCCGCTCCGAAGAAGCGATTTTGGCGCAAGCTTACTCGGAAAAGTATGAATGAAAGGGGGACGACTAGCTGAAACCGTATTATAAAATTATGTTTTTCGGCTTTCTGTTTCTGGTTGTTGTCCCCTGGAGGGCTGCCCATGCCGAAACGCTGGAAGATCAATTGAATAACTTAATTGGGCCCAAACAGCAGTACAACACGATGCTGTCGCCTGTATATTTGAAAAACAACAAGTCCGAAGAGTATATCAGCCCTCAGAACGGCGAGTTAACTTTAACGCAGAGCGACTATGTGCTGCCCGGACGTAACGGACTGGATCTGGAAATTAAGAGAATCTACAAAAATGATACCTCCAATGTACAGGAGATGAAGGTCAAATATCTTAATGGCGCATGGGTGGACTATGTTTCTTCCGATATTAAGACCTCTTCCTTCAATGAAGATCGCTATAATCTCGGCATTGGCATGCGATTTTCCTTTCCCATGATTGAGGTTAAACAAAATTCCGATGGCACGAGCACCGACTTTCTGCATACACAGAGCGGCGACGTCTATCGTCTGAAAGCCGACACGCTGGCCGGAGCATCTGTATTACTGCCGGAAGGACAAACCATCAAGGATGTCGTGGTGAGAACCTCAACAGCTTTCAGCAACGGACAGAACGACGGCACTTCCAAGTTCGTCATGACGGAAAAGGAGGGGAAAAAGACCTATTTCGCAGCGGACGGTCGAATTCTGGGCATTGTTGACCGATACGGAAACACGATCAAGTTCGAATATACGACTCTGTCTTATACGCTCGACGGGCAAACGGTCAATAAGAGATTGATTTCCCAAATCACCGATACGATCGGCAGAGTGACGACAATTGAGTACAAAGAGGATCCTTCGCTTACCGTCGGCCTGATCGAGAATAATCCTTACAGCGCAAGCGACAGCTATAAAGCGTCTCAAAATCCGAATAACACCGATTCCGGCGATCTGCAGGGCAAGTTTCAGGTCATCGTCCATCTGCCCGAAAACAAACAAATCGTATACGACAAATCCGCGGTGCTGGTCAGCTCGTCCAAGCATGTCATGCGCACAAGGCTGCAAAGGGTCATCGATGTAGACAACAGTGTGAAATATCACTATTGGTACGAGCAGCCCGAGCTTGGCTTTACCTATATGAACGGTAAGAATTACGCCGTGTACAACCGCTACGAGAATTTGGTACAGATCGATTATGTCAAAACGAACCGTATTAAGCGCTATGTTTACAATACGTACACGAAGCGGCTGAACTCGGGCAGCATGCAATACCGCAAAATTTTCGAAGCCGAAGAGCGGGTTAAAAAGAGCTACGACGCATCAAAAAGCAGCTTCTTAGACCGTTTCGTTACCGAAATCAATAACAAAACCGGCTATAGCTATACGAACGAGCCAGACGGCTTCGGCACCTCGGGATACAATGAATATAACATTGCTTATTTGAGGGACACCTATCGCTATTCTACGCAAACCAAAGATTTGAACGGAGCGACGACAACCTATACGTACGATGGATTGCATCAATTGATTACGACGGAAAACAAAGGCAATGACCATAACGAAACCATTACCACCGAACGCGATGAATTGAAGCTGGTCAAAAAGAAAGCAACGGTGTCGTTACAGGTTGTGAACGGCGTAGCACAAGGCGTGTCTGTGAAAAAAATCGAAAATTACCGCTATGACGAATACGGGAATATGACCAACTATACGGGCCCCGAAGCTGTGCGGGATGCGGCCGGCTATCCGCTCGACAGCAAGCATACCGTGGTATATACGTATGCCTACGACAAGTTTCACGTCCTCACATCGAAGACCTGGAATAAAGACAAGAGCACCACTTCGCAGATTCTTTACGATGTCGACAGTAAAGGCAATGTAATCAAGGAAACCAGGGTGAACGCCGGAGACGCTGCAAACTGGACCACGATCGATTATCAATATGACAACTACGGCAACATGACTCAGAAAAAACAGAATGCGGGCGGCCAGTCTTTTGTAACGAATTACGAATACGGCATGGATGCGAACGGCAAGGACACAAAAGGAGCATACTTGTCGAAAAAATACGCCGTAGTCGAGGGAACCTCATTTGCTAATACCTATGCCTATGATTTTAATGCGGGCAACTTGACTGAAGAAATAGATCCGAACGGCAACCAAACCGTTTACGAGTATGACGCACTTAGCAGGGTGGTTCAAACCAGTCTGCCGAACGGATCGCTCAAAAAGTACGTATACCAAGAGAATCCTTATATCAATATGAAGATTCAACAGACTGATCCGAATGGAAACCAATTCATTTACACCTACGATATTCTGGGGAATCTGCTGCAAGCCAGCTTGCAGGCCAACGGTCAGATACGTCCGTTAACCACTTATGAATATGATGCCAAAGGCAACAAAACCAAAGAAACGGATGCGAATGGAAACAGCATCCTATACGCGTATGACAGTGCGTATTCACTCGTTCGTAAGACATACAAGGAAAAAGACACGGTCGATAAAGGCTCGATTGTCGTTAAGTACACAATATTAAACGACAGCGCCAATCCTTTTCTCGTCACCATCACGGATCAGGACGGGTATGTGAAAAAATACTATTACGACATTCTGAACCGACTGGTAAGACTGGAGAAGACACCGGACAACAATCATTTCTTCGCTACTGCCTATTCCTATAATTATGTAGGGGATCTGTTATCTGAAACCGACGCCAGAGGCGGAGTGACACGCCATGAATATGATTATCAGAGCAGGCGGATAAAGAAGGTCGATGCGCTCGGGAATGAAACCGGGTATGTCTACAATGCTCTGGATCAAATTTCGCAGCAAACGGAGCCAGGGGGCAAAGTTACCCGGGTACTATACGATGCAGCAGGTCGGAAATCCGAACAGAGAGTGCACGAAAATGGTTCAGCCGATTATATCTATACCAAATACATCTACGATGCCGCAGGCAATGCCATTAATATCAAGCAGGGGCAAACCTTGCGCGGACAAGATAATGTCGCTTCCGACATTTCCTACATGTATGACAAGATGAATCGTATATCCGATGAATATCACAAGATCGACGCCAGCCGTAAGTCGCATATACGTTATAGCTATGACTCGAACGGGAATAAGACGCAGGAAATCCGCTATGCGGATGCAGGAGAAAAGGAGTTCCTTGTCTATACGTACGACTACGACTATGCCGATCGCGTCAAGCAAGAAAGCGGGGCCCTGAAGGCAGCGGGCGGCAGCGGCGGCGAGGACGTTCAAGGGAGCTACAACAAAAAAAATAATTACGATGATGTCGGCAACCTTATAGAACAGCATGTAGATAACGGCAACGGGTATGACGTGACCGCCTACACTTATGATTATCTGAATCACGTTATCGAGAAGAAAGAGCCTTTTACCGATAACAGTCACTTCAAATACTCCACTTATAAGTATGACAAACGAGGGAATCAAGTCTCGGCAACGATGACGATTCAGGGGCAGCCGGTTACGGTATCCATTGCATACGACGGTCTGGGAAGACAAACGAGCATGGTCGATCCGCTCGGCGGCCTGACCCAATTCGTGTATGACGAGAACGGAAATCTGATTAAAAAAGTAGATTCGCGATACATGTCTCAATCAACGGATCAAGCACCCGGAATCGAATATGTCTATGACGCATTGAACCGTGTGGTGAAGACCTCTGTCTACGATGGCAACGCACGCACGGTAACGGATTACAGAGAATATGACGGCAGAGGCAACCTGACTCTGGAAGCGGACGGAGAAGGATACAACGAGAGCGATCCGGCCCGATCTTTAGGCAAAAAATACGTGTACAACGTTCTTGATAAAACAACCTCTTATATATCCGCACAAACAGAGGAAAAAAATCGTAAAAATGGTTCCCGTACGGTGACGTCTGCGTATACGTATGATGCTGTCGGCAACGTGCTCTCGCAAACGGACGCGCTGGGAAATCGAACAACGAACATCTATTATTTGAACGGAATGCTGAAAGAAACCGTGTATCCGGACGGCAAGAAGGACCTTTACGACTACGATCTCACGGGCAAAATCCGCGCAGTCAAGACGGACCGGGCAGGTAACACGACGACGGCTTACAGTAACGTTTTTGGACAGCCTTACCGCATAAAGTATCCAGATGGCACCTCCAAATCTTTAAAATATTCATCGAAGGGAGAGCTGACGGAAAGCATCGACCAGGCGGGGAATCGCACCCTGTACACCTATGATCCTTCTGGAAACGCAACGGCCAAGCGGGAATTTATCCGCACGGACGGCGCACACGCTATCAGCAAGCTGACTCAAAGCGTGTACGATGAGGCGAACCGCCTGATCGAGCAGGAAACCTATGAAGCCCGCAAACCGCTGGGTGGCAGCGGCGAAACGGCCATATCCTCCGGAGATAAGGTTCAGCAGGTCTATGACAAGGCGGGTCGTCTGGTTCGCGTTTCCGGTCCATTCGGAAGGGAAAAGAATTACGAATACGATCGTGCCGGGAACCAGATCACGGAAAAGCAAAAGGTATCCGACAGCTATTCGGACGTCAAGCGATACGCTTATGACGTGCAATCCCGACTCATCAGCGAATCGACACTGGTCCAGACTTCCGGACTGGAAATGCAATACTTGGCGGGAGCCAGGTTCGACAACGAATTTGCGGATCGGGTACTGTCAACGACAACGTATATGTACTATAAAAACAGTCTGATCAAGAGCAAAACGGACCCGCACGACAACAAAACCACGTTTATTTACGATGCGGATGGAAAGCTGACGAAACAGACCGATCCGCTGCTGGCGGCAACGGAATACAGCTATGACGACAATGGTAATCTGGTTGGACAATTGGATGCAAAAGGCGTTACTACACGCTACGAATACGATGGGCTGAACCGTCTGATTCGGCAAATCGCTCCTGCAGCGGACGGATCTGACGCGACAACCCGTTACCTGTATGATGCTATGGGCAATTTGATCAAGCAAATCTCACCGAACCAGTATGATCCGGCCAAGGATACAGCCGATCAGGCGATGACGATGACCGGAATTTCTTACACCTATAATGCCATGAACCGTCTAATCTCTACGGTTTCGCCCGATGGAGACGGGCTCTCGTACATTCGCTACGATGCCAACGGCCGGGTGCAAAAAACGGTAGACGGTTTGCGCTACACAGGAAATATGGATGCATCACAGGGAAGCGTCTACGAATATGACGGATTGGGCCAGCTCGTCAAGGAAACCGATGCATTAGGCAACATCACCTTATATGCCTACGATGTAAAGGGACATCTGATTAGCCAGATCGACGCCAACGGTAACACGACCGTCTACAATTACAATCCGGACGGCACGTTGAAGTCCGTCACCTATGCCGATGGTGGAGCCAGTTCTTTCGGCTATGACAAGCTCGGCCGTAAAACCGTGGATACGGATCAACGCGGCCATACGACAACTTATTCTTACAACGGTTTAGGCAAACAAAGAACGGTTACCGATCCTTATGGAAATACGCTGGAATTCAAAACCGATCTGGCGGGAAATCCGATTTCCCAAAAGGACAAGCGCGGCAGCGTTAAGTTGTTCAAATATGATGCGAATAACCGGCTCGTCGAAAAGCGGACGCCGCTTGAATTCGATGCCAGCGGTAACGTAATGTACGCTGTAGAAACGACCGTCTACGACAAGGTTGGCAACGTGATCAAGCAAGCGATGACAAGCTCCAGGGATAAGTCTTTTGTCCGTGAAACCCGTTATACGTATACCGACAACAACCTTGCATTAACCGTATCCGACAACGGCGGCGCCTATACGAAATACACTTATGACAAGAACGGCAACGTTGTTAAGAAGGAAACCCTGCGGGATAACGACTTGTACGACGTGGAGGAGTTTTCGTACGATAATCAGGATAGGACGATAGCCGATATTCGCTTGGTGGATGAGCAGAGTATTGCGGAAGCCGCAAGCTTGATCGGTATTTCCGGTTTGCGAGATCCTGCATATCCGGGACGAATTCGTCTGATTAAAGAATATGAGTACGATATTCTCGGCAACAAAATCAAGCAAATCGATCCGCGTGCTTACGCGTTCGCAGCGGATGATACGGACAATCGCGGTATGTATACCGTCACGTACACGTATGATGCCTTAGGACGGGTGGACAAAATCATCCGCAAACAGGACGGCAAAGACGTGTATACGCAATATACCTATGACAAGGTCGGCAATAAAACCGCCATTCGTAACGAGCGGGGATTTGTCACAACTTATGCGTATGACAGCATGAACCGTTCGATCACCGTTACCGATTCACTGAACCAATCGGTGACGACTCAGTATGATTCCGCCGGCAACCGGATCGCGGTGACGAACGCCAAAGGCGATACGATGAGCTTCGCGTATGACCAATTGAACCGGCTGGTCAGCACGACCGACGCGTACGGTACGATCATCGAAGAGAATGCGTATGACGCGAATGGCAATGTGATCAAGAAGATCGATGCCAAAGGCTACCTGTCTTCTTCCAACAATTCGGCCAGGTATGGATGGCTGTATACGTACGATCTGGCGAATCGGCTGATCCAAACCGTCGATCCGGAGCTTGCAGCGAAGAACAATCCGGCTTTGTTTAAAGCTGCATATCGCTATAATGCGTCGGGGGAGAAAACGGAAGAAACCGATGCGCTCGGCAATAAAACGGTATTTGTGTACGATGCGGCCGGCTATCTTGTTCAAGTGACCGATCCGCTTGGTATCGCGACCAGATACGGTTACGACAATGTCGGCAACAAGCTTTATATGACAGATGGCCGCGGCAAAACAACTCAAT
Source organism: Cohnella boryungensis (assembly GCF_042651945.1). NCBI lineage: Bacteria > Bacillati > Bacillota > Bacilli > Caryophanales > Paenibacillaceae > Cohnella > Cohnella boryungensis. Next base: position 119,927 of record NZ_JBHSED010000036.1, read on the forward strand.
ATGCCTACGGCGCATTTGGTTTGCTGACACAGGTCACCAATGCGGACCAAAAAACGATCCAGTACAGCTACGATCTCGGCTCGAACCTCGCTGTCATGATCGATCGCAACGGCAACCATACGCGTTACACTTATGATAACAGGGATCTGCTGTTGACCAAGAACGTCGACGAGACAGGCGATCGGATCAGCTATACGTATGATGAGAAAGGCAACCGCGCTTCGATGACGGATGCTAGCGGGACCAGCAGCTATTCTTACGATAGCAACGATAAATTGTTGGAAGTGGTCAAGAACGAGTCGGTCCAATTGACTTACACCTACGATGTTGTTGGCAACGTCTCGACCGTCACGGATCAAAGCGGGTTCGTCACAACCTACACCTACGATAAATCGAACCGGATGAGCACCGTCGTATTTGACGGAAAAACCGTTGCCTACGCCTACGATCCGAACGGCAACCGTACCTCGATCTCCTATGCAGGCGGCGTGACGGAAAGCTATACGTACGACAAGAACAACCAGCTATTAACCTTAATCAACCAAGCGCCGGGTGGCAGCGTCATTTCCCAATACAGCTACACCTACGACAACGTCGGAAAGCAACTCTCGAAGGCCGACGGTCTGGGAACGACGAATTACCTCTACGATGCGGCAGGTCGTATACTGGAAGTAAAAGCGCCAGGTAAGACGACGATGTACACCTATGACGGCGCAGGCAACCGTCAGGCGCTGAACGAAACCTATGTGTCCGATCAGTTGAGCGGATATGTTGATCGGAATACGAAACAGGCACTGCCCTACAGACTCATGAAGAGTCAGTATGTCTATTCCAACGCGAATGAATTGTTGAAGCTCGTTGAGACGATGTACGATGAGCGCAACAAGGAAGTGCTGAAGAAGACAACCGACTACCTGTACGACAATAACGGCAACGGGCTGCGGACGAAAGTCAACTTTGTTCTGCCGTATAACAACGGCATGCGGCAAGCGACCGACGCTAGTCTGTTCGGCGATGACGTTACGGGCGATATCAGCGCCTTGATCGAAAACGTCAGCAACACCTTTGACGGGTTTAATCGCTTGGTGAAGACGGAGAAGATCAAAGGCGGAAACCGTTCGACGGTCACTTTCGTCTATGACGGTAACGATCTGCGTACGCAAAAGGTCGTCCGTAGCTCCGAGGAAGACTATGCGGAGAAGACCACGAACTATATTTATGACCGCCAGTATGTCATCTTGGAGACGGATGCTTCGGGAGATCGTGCAGTTCGTTACGTGAACGGGGTCAACTACATTGCCCGGATCGACGCTTCCAGTAAGCTGTCCTACTATTTGTTCAACGGTCACGGCGACGTTGTACAGACGGTAAACGAAACCGGAGAGGTCGAAAACCAGTACGACTATGACATTTTCGGCAACCCGACCTTGACGATCGAGAAGTACGCTGCTTCCATTCGCTATGCGGGAGAATTCTTCGACGCCGAAGTGGGACTATATTATCTTCGCGCGCGGTATTATGATCCTTATATCGGGCGGTTTATATCGGAGGATACGTATGAGGGGAGAATCAATGATCCGTTGTCGTTGAACCGGTACACGTATGCGCATAACGATCCGATCATGTATGTGGATCCGACGGGGTATGCTGCGATGGCAATCCGTGATCTTGCCGCTTTGACAGGATCGACCGTTGTATGGAATCAAAAATCAGGCATAGCGACGGTTACCCTCTCTCCGGGCGTATCGGTGGAGTTTAACACGAAAAGCTCAACCGATCAGGCGAAAAAGGGATACACCGTCAAGAACGGCCAGATTATCATCGACAACAAGCAATTTGATAGTCTGATGTCACAGAACAATACGAAATCCCAAAGCTCTGTGACAGGTGGGAAAGTAACTGTTCAATCTAAAGTGGAAACTGCAGTAGGGGATAACAAGCTAATCGGTTACGCAAGTGTGACGAAAACCTACTACGCTCCCGAATCACAGCAGAAGTCGAGCCTTGCAGCTAATTTCAACATGCCGCAAATTCCGCTAGTTGTGAAAGAGAAGGAGCGGGTAGCTGTCTTAGACTTGACAACCCACAAGTTAGATAGCATTGATTTAGTCAGCGGCAAAGGATTGACGAAGAAGAATGAAACGCTAATTAAAAATATCGTGGCCGGATCAGAGGGGACAGTCAGCAGGCCGCAAGCTGCGTTGATCACGTTGCTGCTGGGACAAGATAATAGTACGTTTAGCAAGTACCTGCAAGAGAAGTACAGCGGCAGTTATCTAGGTAAAGACATGCAGAGTAGCGATAGACATTTTGTATCGAACAAAGCAAGTAATGAGATCATGAAAAATGGTAAGATATCGATAAAGGCTTTCGAGAGGGGTTTGAAGAAGTACTATCATCAGGCATTTCAAGAAGCTACCGAGCAGGATTACCAGAACTACGTCAAGACGTTAAATCAAGCTCAAAGCGGTGATATGGTAGACGTTCTAAACGCCTATTTCTCCAAGGAAGCATTACTGTATGGAGGATATTCCCAGGATATGGCGTTGGCGGAAGTTGGATGGGCCATGATGTTTAGATCAGCAGGTTTTAGCATTTCCAAAGGAGTTGTGAAGTTTGCGCCTAAGGCGCAGGTTTTCCTAAATACACCTGCTGCAAAAAATGGAACTCTTAATATTGGAGCTGGATCAAAGCCTATTCAAGGAGCTTACAATATTGATGCAAAACCAGGGGCGAGTGGTGTTCATCTAGGAGATGCTACAAATTTAAGTAATGTAGCTACCGGGAGTCAAAGTAGAGTTATTATGGAAAATCCTTATAGATACGATGTTTTGAATCCAGAAGTCTCAAGAGTTTTACAGAGGGGTGGCACTTTAGAAATTACAGGTGGTTTATCTAATAAAACTTTTAATACAGTCTATAAAATGAGCGATGAGGAATTAAAGGCAGCGGGATATACTTTGGTTTCAAAAGGTCAAGCAGCAAATGCCGGAACATCTTTGACGACAACAGGTGAACCCATTAGAAGTATGATAATGGAAATTATTTTAAAGAAGAACTGAATTGTGGAGGTGTGAAATGTGAAGTATGTAATTGATTTGACAAAAAACAATTTTGACAGAATTGATTTTACAGAGGCTAAAATTATAGATTTTTATTGCCAGCATAAACTTCCAAGCAGTCTAGAATTCAATGTTTGGGGAGCTACGCTGCTATTAGATCCGAGGTGGAAGCACGAAGAAAAGTTTGACAGTTCTCTACCCAGTGTAGAAGACATGTATGTATCTGGAACGGGAGTTGTAAAAATCGACAGACTAATTGGCGGTAATATTGAAGTGTATGCTTATGATAATGTAAGAGAAGATAATTTAATAAAAGTAGTCCAAAACTGTGATGGTTCAGAATTGGTATTTAGGAGGGAGTGGCCAATTAATAAAACAAAAGATACAGATGAATATTTGTGGGAGTCCGTTATTTTATGGCCCTATGGATTTTGCAATCTGCGCCTTCTTAGTGAAAATGGTAAAGTGTCGTTTGAGTTTGATAGCAATGATATGGTACCCGCAGGAGATTTTATCCTAAATCCTGAACGATATAGTTTTAATGCTGATAAGCTAAGGTAATCTTTAGTTGTCTTTAAAAACCCGAGTAAATAAATGCTCATTTGCGTCATGAGAAGGCTTGTCATCATCTGCAGCATGATGAAGAACAAGACCGAGTATCTGGCGGCTAGTCCTCTGATGGAGTGTCAACCAAGCTGATACAAAGGGTGGTAATCGGAATTCCGATTGCCACCCTTTGTATGCCCAGATTTAAGACAACTCAGGGTGCGGGTGATATTCCGACATCGAAGGGTTCTGATCCTGTCCCTGGTGTAATTGGTGTAAACCCATCTACAAAATCTGTAGGAGTTTTGAAGAATTATAATCTCAAAGCTGGCGGAGTAGAGTTTGTTTTTGACGCCAAAACTATTACTTTTGTGGCCGGCAGTCCAACAAGTGGATTATTCCAAAGGCTCCACTCATCAAAAGTTAGCGCAAACAATAGGCGCTGATGGAGGGAAAACAAAGCTAGGAGGAACATTTACCAGAGGGCCGAATGGTAAGTTTTTGACAACTGAAAACAGTGGGCATTTCGGGAAAAGTTGGACACCGGAGTTAAGACAGCAATTTCAAGATGTAATGAAAAGTTAAGGTATTGACGTCCAACATCAAAAATGGGTGAATCCATAATGAAAAATGATCTTAAAAGCATCTACTTTGCATTACCCGCTGAAATGAAAAATACAACCCGACTAATGGATTCAGAAGAGCTAGTAAAATGGGTTCCAGTTCTCCCTTATGGAGAAGCTTATAGAAGTATGGGCATTTCAGAAAACGGATACTGGGTTGTAAAAGTCGCTTCCGGACTATGCGAACTGACAGAATCTCACTCGTATATGTACGTGATGATTTTACTTGAACAAACCGTGAGTGAAATTCGGAGTCAGTTGACGGAGTTTTTCAATTGTTCGGATATTCCTATCGACCCGGATTCAGTATTTCCTTTTAGAGAGATAGTCAAATTCGGACTCGAACAACAAGATGAGTATTGGGTCGGTTTGGCTTTTGATTGGTACGAATGCCTCCCTTTGATGAAAAAGAATTCATTAAAAGATTCTTTAGAAAAGTTAGCGAAGTCCAAACGAGCGTCTCAAAAGTTACGGCAGCGGGCATCCAAAGAGGTAGGAAGCAAGCTCCCCAAAAGGTAGAGAATAAGTTATACGCCTAAGCTAGACTTTACCACCACATTCGGGAAAGTGAATGTGCATGTGCATCTAGAGCAGTGGAACGCCTCTACCGGAACCCCTTTGGTGACGTTTGGGGATAGAACGTATAATTTGTCGGTGACGCAGGAGAAATTTGTCGATAACGTGCTATCAGGTCTGTTTACAGATGAAGCAAAAGAAAAAGAGCTGGCGGTAACCTTCCTTAGCCTATTGGAGAAGGATAAATCAAACGATTTCTATCGCTATGTCCTGAACCAGTATACGTCCGGGCGAGGAGTCAATTCGTCCGAAATGAAGATGTCGATTAATGGGGTCATTAAAAGCGGGAAGAGCGATCCAAGTCTGACCCGATTGTTCAACAGTGCATCCGGTGAGAAAGGGAAAGAGGCCGCCCAAGAGTTCAACGACACATTAATAAAGGCTAAAACCGGAACTAGACTGAGATGAGGCTCCTCCTGCTGGAGGGGTTTTTTCGCTTGTCGAAATTGGGGGAATTTTCTTTAATTAAAGATGGTAATAAGATATAATTTTAGTAAATATTTTAACTATTCTTTGAGCTAACCTCTTAATGAAAGGATAAAAACCATGAGATTACGACTATTCATCCTAACGATAATCATGATTTTGCTACTAAGCGCATGCCAGACAAATGAAAAAAAGGTAGTGGAAAACGTAACTTTGAAAGTTGTTTATTATGATCAAAACATGTTTAATCGCGATTACGGTGAATTATTCGCCTCAAGGTACCCGAATATTGATGTCGAGGTATTGCCCATTACCTATTATTCTAATTCCCAAAACAATGGCGTTGATTCGATTAGTCAATACATCCTAACGAATCAACCCGATGTTGTACTTCTAAGGGATATCGATTTAATAGAGCTGTCGCGAAAAAACGAATTAGTGAATTTATCCTTTCTAATTAAGGAAGAAAAGTATGATCTCAGTACGATGCTGCCTTCCGTCATTGATTTAATTAAGGAACTCGGTGACGGAGATATTTACGGTTTGGCTCCGACTTTCGAGAATACGGCGCTCTTTTACAATAAAGATATTTTCGATCAAGCCGGAGTTGATTATCCGGTCGACAATATGACTTGGAAAGACGTGCTGCTTCTAAGTCAAAGGTTTAATGGTAACGAGTCTGCATACGGTTTTTATAAGGGCAAAAACTCAAGCCTATTTAATTTTGTTATCAAAAGAGTCGGTTACCTTAGCGGAATAAATTTCTATAACGCGAAGGATAAAAAAATTACATTGAATACGCCATTCTGGAAGTCCGTTTTCGAACAAGTCATTGAAGGATATCGTAATAAGAGTCTCTTTCTTGATACCAATCAGGAAATAAAAAGCAGATATAAGTTTAGCGAAGAATCGGACATCGCTATCGGGTCCAATTTGTTTGTCAAGGGCAAGGCCGCAATGACGATTGACTCTATTGCTTTTGTGAGCGACATCGAGAAAGCACAGCAAGCATTGAAGAATAGTACACCTATGAATTGGGGAGTCGTTACGACGCCTGTAGATCCCTTAAACCCGGCCGAAACAACCGCATTTCATTTGAGCCAACTCTTCGCCATTAACGCAAAATCGCAAAATATTGAAGCAGCTTGGGAACTCATCAAGTTTATCAATGGAGAAGAGTGGGCGAAATTAAAATCGAAATCTTCATCCGTACTATTAACAAGATTCGAGAACATGAAAGAAATGTATGGTTACAATATTGAGGCATTCTATAAATTAAAGCCGAACGGTAGGTTTTACAACTCTGATGGTTTACCGGACGCATTCTACAAAGAATTTAACGCTTTTGGTAACGACGAAATCTTTAAAGTCATCCAAGGAACGAGCACAATAGAGGATGCATTGATTGCAATTGAAAAGAATGGGCAAGTCATTCTAAATAAATATGAACCATAAAAGGGGATTTGTGATGGGGTGAAATTAACGAAATAGGACGTAATTAATCAAGGGTTACCCGAAGGCGGTTGATCAACGGCCTGAGGTAACCCTTGTTTTCATTTCATGAGTTAACCCTCAGATGCAGACACTGGTTATCGTGTTTAACTAACGTAAAGAGGATATGGAATAAAATTGTCGAAAGCTACTAAGTTAGCAATTCATCCTAGGGTTGGAAAGTCCGAATGATTCGCGTTCTTGCCGAACGGTTTCAACAATCGCGGAATTGCGTTTAGGATTAGGGTTGAATGATGATAAAACGCATATAGCCTATTAGGGAAACGGAGCTCATTCTCTTGCGAAAAACTGTTATTCTCATACTCGGTCTCGCATGCGTCATCTTGTTTTATTTTACGTTCGTATCGGCGTATAAAGTGTTTCGTTCCGACTGGCAATTGCCGCGGACCTCAGCCCATAAGCAAGCGCAGTTTCGCCTTGTTCTGATTACGCAAGAGCTGGAGACGCCGTTCTGGGTGAAGGTCGGCGGAGGCGCGATCGAAGAAGCCCAGAAGAACGGGACGAGCATTGAAGTGTGGGGAAGCTACAACAAAAACCAAGAGGATTTCTTGAAAAAAATCGAGATCGCCATCGACTCCAAAGTAGACGGGATTATTGTGCAAGGTCTGGATACCGAGGAGTTCAAAAACTTAACGAAATTGAAAGCCGCCTTCTACGGTATCCCTATCATTACCGTGGCGAATGATGTGCCGATGGGTGAAAGCCTTAGAAGAACTTACGTAGGATCGGATCAGTATATGGCAGGCCAATTGATCGCCAAGCAGCTGCTATCCGACATGGGACATTCGGGTAAAGTCATCCTTATGGGCGACAGCCGTCAGGAGTATTATCAAGAGCAAAGATTAAAAGGCATTTACGACGTGCTGAAAAATTATCCGAATGTTCTGACGGAATATGCGGAAACGGCCGACACGAGGCAGCAGGTCATCGCTACGACACAAGACCTTATGAATCGTTTGCCCGATTTAGATGCATTTATAGCCGTTAACGCGAATATCGCTGAGGCGATGATTCAAGAGATCGGCAGACGCTCTCAGGTCGAGCCTTATTATATCTATTCATTCGACGATAGCCCGGATACGTTCTCCTTGCTCATGCAAGGAAAGCTTGACGGGATGATCGAGCAATCCCCCGAGATGATGGGCAAGATTAGCGTGGATCTTATGATTAAATGGTTAACCGGCGAGATGGTCCCTCTCAATACGGACGGATATCTCACCGATATTCGGATGTTGAAGGCGGCGAACTCGCGATGAACAGCATCCAGAAGAAAATATGGACGCTGGCCGCAGTCGTCTTGTTTATCATGATGGCAATTTGGGGGGCACTGACCTACTACAACCAGAAGACCCAAAATCAATACAACGATATTTTGCAACGGTATTTACGGATGAACGAAGTGACGAGCGCGAGCCAGCAGACGATTACGGATCTGAACAACTATTTGCTAGCGCCGAACGCTGCCAATCTTGCGCAACTGAATGAGAGCAAGGAGAATATCCGTAAAGCGAGGCTGGAGGTCATCGGGCTAAGGAACGCGGAAAACGATTTCGCATTGACCAATTACATGAACTTGATCGACAGCCTCGTCGAGACGACGGATAGATCGCTGATGTTTCAGTCGGAGAAGGAAACGGAGGATTCCGCTAAAGCTTTCTCGGAAGCGACGCGTATATCCAAATACATCTCGGACATGACGCTCACCCTTCTCGACACGGAACTGAAGACGTACGATCGCTTCTATCGCAGCATTATCGAGCAATCCGCCGAATTGAAGAAGCTAGGAATCTGGTTGCTCCTGCTCATTATGCTCCTGCTCTTATTATTTACGTACTGGTTCTCGTTAAGCATTACGAGACCGGTGCTGAAGCTGACGCAAGCGGCTAAGGAGCTGTCGCGGGGACGATTCGATCTGCAGATCGAGGTAGAGTCCAACGACGAAATTTCCTTCCTCGCGAAGATGTTCGATCGTATGCGCATCAATATTAACAACTTGATCTCGGAAATCCAACAAAAGGCGCAGCTCGAGAACGAACTGCAGCAGAATAAGCTTCTATTGCAGGAAAGCCAGCTACGCAGCTTGCAGAGTCAGATCAATCCGCACTTTTTGTTTAACACGCTTAACACGCTTTCCAAGAAGGCGTACTTGGAAGGTTCCGAAGAAACGAGCGATTTGCTTGCAAGCGTCGCGGGACTGCTCAGGTACAACTTAAAGCGGTTGGACAGGTCCGTTACGCTATACGATGAAGTGAAGGTACTGAGGCAATACATTGAAATTCAGAAGGCTAGATTTACCGAACGTCTGCAATTCCATACCGAAATCGACGAATCTTGCCTGCATATTCAAATTCCCGGCCTTACATTGCAGCCGATCATCGAGAATGCGGTTATCCACGCGGTCGAGCCCGAGGAGAATGGCGGTACGATTTGGTTCCGCATAATCAATGGAGATGAACGAGTAACGATTGAGATTGAAGACGACGGACCGGGGATGACGGAGCTCAAGATTAAGCAAATTCTGGAGGAGCATCTTATCGAAACGGAAGGACATTCTACCGGAATCGGATTCAGTAACGTCGTCAGGCGGCTTCGCCTTTTCTATGGATATGAAGATGTCATTGGGATAGAGAGCGGTTCAGGCTCCGAGCGCGGTACCAAGGTTATGTTGAAAATACCGAAAACAAGGGGAAACGAATAGTATGATTAAGCTCCTGATCGTAGATGATGAGCAGATCGAGCGGGAAGGGCTGCATGCGATATTGCAGAAAAACTTTGCGGAGCTTGCCATCGAACAGGCGAAAAACGGGAGAATCGCTATACAGATGGCTGCTGAGTTCCAGCCGGATTTGATCCTAATGGATATCAAGATGCCTGGGATAAGCGGAATCGAGGCGTTAGAACGAATCAGCGCGGACAATCCTGGCATCAAATTCGTTATGGTAACGGCATACGATACGTTCGAATACGCACGAAAGGCGATCAAGCTTGGCGTCAAGGACTATTTGCTTAAGCCGAGCAAAGCTAGCGAAATCGTGGCGACGGTCGGCAAAGTTCTGAATCAAATAGAGGAAGAGCGTAAATGGATAGAGAGGAACAGGCTTCAGCAGGATGCGCTGCAAAAAGTATTGCCGCTCGTCGAGACGGATGTCGTTACGCAATTGTTGTTCGATCACGTGCATGAAGTTCATTTGGATGAACTGGTCGGGCTGCTGGGCATCCGGAAGACGAACGAGAAGTTCGCTCTGATCGTCTTGCTGCCGAACGGCTCGGAAAGCTTCTACACCGCGGTTAAAGATAAGGTAAGGCAGACGGGGAGCGGTTGGGTCGGCGCCTTGTATGGCCGCCAAATTCCGATTATCGTATTCCGTGAGCCGGATCGTACTTTCCGTTCCCAAGCCGTAGCCTTGGCTAACGAAATTCTTTCCGTGGCGAAGTCCGAAGTCGGTACGGGCTGGTTCGTCGGGATCGGGAACGCTTGCGGGGCGCTGGATCAGATCAGGCAGTCTTATCAGGAGGCGCTAATCGCTTCTATGGATCCGACGCTGCCCGTGAAATACCGTTTTTACTGCGATACGCCTGTGCTTGGTGTTGCACGCGAAGGCCATCTGGCCAAGCAACGGGAAAAACAGTTTTTCGATCAAATCCGGCTTGGGCAATGGGAGCAAGTGCGTGCTAACATTATGGATTCCATTCGACGGTACGAGAATGAAGGAGCCGATCTGCTGCAAGCGCAGCAGCGCGTGCTGGAGCTGCTCTGGGTCGCTTCCAGGGTGTTGATTGAAATGGGGGTCGAGACGGATATGCCCTTATATTCTTTTCAGTCGCAGGATTATCGGCAGTTGCGCGCCGAATCGGGTCTCCTGCTCGACCTAATGAGGCAATCGTACGTAAAACATTATGAACGGCTGGAACCGGATACGATTCAGCAGATTAAGCAATATATCGTCGAGCATTCCCATAAGGATATTACGCTGGACGCGATCGGCAAGAGGGTCGGTTTAAGCCCGTTCTACATAAGCAAAATGTTCAAGGAGCAGCTTGGAGTCAATTATATCGATTTCTTAACCGAATGCCGGATCGAGAAGGCCAAGAAGCTGATGAGCGATCCGGATAAAAGCCTCAAGGAAATTACGTTCGAGATCGGCTACCACGATCCGAATTATTTCAGCAAGGTGTTCAAAAAAATGTGCGACGTCTCGCCGACGGAATATCGGAAGACTCTTCTTGGCAAAAAAACGGACGGTAAATTCGACTCAATGTGAAAAGGAGGGGAAGTTGATGAAGCGGGGATTTATGCAGGCTAGGTTTAAGGTTTGCGTTTGGGGGCTGATCTGCCTAATTGTCCTATCGGGCTGCCTAGGGAATGAAGCCCAGAGCGATATCCAAGCGTCAGCTACACCATCCATGTCGGATGCGGCGGCGGAATCAGTCGGCGGTCTTGCGTCTCCCGGAGACAAGGTCAAAATCGGCTTCTCCATGGATACGTTTCAGGAGGAGCGTTGGTTGAAGGATAGGGACCTGTTCAAAGAAGCGGTCGAAGCGTTGGGCGCGGAAGTGGAAATTATGGCTGCCAACGGCGATGAGGCGAAGCAGAATTCGCAAGCCGAAACTTTGATCGGACAAGGCGTCGATATCCTTGTCGTCGTTCCCCATAACGCCGAGTCGACTGCGGCAATCGTCAAGAAAGCTCATTCGGTGGGGATTAAGGTACTCGCGTACGATCGCCTAATTAAGAACGCGGAAATCGACATGTACGTTTCCTTCGACAACGAAAAGGTGGGGGAGCTGCAGGCGCAAGCCATTACGAAGCTGGTCCCCAAAGGCAAGTACGTGTATATCGGGGGGGCCGATACGGATAACAATGCTCATTTATTTAAAAAAGGGGTATTTAATGTTCTCCAGCCTTTGATCGATAGTGGAGATATTACGGTCGTATACGACCAATGGTCTAAAGACTGGAAACCCGCTAACGCGCTAGTGAACATGGAAGCGGCCCTTAAGGCCAATGACAATCGGATTGACGCTGTCATTGCGGCGAATGACGCGACGGCGGGGAGCGTTATTCAAGCGCTTGCGGCGCAAGGGCTTGCCGGCAAAATTCCGGTCGCCGGGCAGGACGCGGAGCTTGCGGGCGTACAGCGAATCGTCGAAGGTACTCAGACGATGACGGTGTATAAGCCGATTCGGGCGTTGGCTGAAACGGCAGCCGCGCTTGCGATCAGGATGGCGAAGGGAGAGAAGGTTATCGCGGAAAGTAAGGTGAACAATGGGAAAATTGAAGTGCCTTCCGTACTCCTATCCCCAATCGCGGTCGACAAGCTTAATATTGATGAAACGATCATCGCGGACGGCTTTCATACCAGGGAAGACGTGTACAGGAACGTGAAGAAATAGCATCGCGATCATACGCAGGCATCTTATGACCGTCAACTGCGAGTCACCCCAAGTTGCAGGACCGCCATAAAGTAGCTGAGTCACCTTGGATTATTGAATTACTCGCTAAATCGCCTGGCCCCCCCTTTCTCCCAGGTTTGCGGACATCAGAGACCTTATTATAGAAATCAGAGTGATTTTTAGGATGTTATGGACCTGAGAGCCGTTAAATGGTCAAGAATCCCTCAAGTTTACGAAATATAGGGTGAATAACGGCGCTCATGTCCGCGACGAGCTTAAATACTAGGGAAATCGCCCGGATAAAGGCTCCTATGTCCGCCACACCATCGACGCAAATGAGGATCCGTATCTACGAGCACAAGATGCCAAATTAACCGCTACTCCCAAGCACCAAGCTACTCCAAAGCACCAAGCTACTCCCAAGCACCAAGCTACTCCCAAGCACCAAGCTACTCCAAAGACCAAGCTACTCCAAAGCACCAAGCTACTCCCAAGCACCAAGCTACTTCAAAGCACCAAGCTACTCCCAAGCATCAAGCTACTCCCAAGCACCAAGCTACTCCCAAGCACCAAGCTACCCCGGGCATCGCTGCCCATGACCAATTGAATCCCTGCTCCAAGCTCTGCCTTGCCCCCAACGTTCATATGCGAAGCTTATAGGTGCGAAATCGTTGTTCACCGCCGCTTGCGACTTCCAGAATGTGCAGATCTACAAGTTTGTGAAGAATGCGTCGAGCGTGACGATCGGTCACTCTAAGATGTTGAGCAAGCTCAAGCGGAGTAAAGGGCCGTAACAAGCGCCGCGCCAATCTGAGCGTTTCGACTTCCAAGCACGCTAACCCGGAAGGGGCATCTGCGGCGATGAATTTCCCGATAAAAGCTAGAACAAGCTGCTGGCATTGTTGGGGTTCATCGATAATCGACGGATAAGCGACGGGCAAGAACGTCCAGCCATCCAATGCTAACAAGCAATGTCGCCTGCAAAGATCCTTGAATCGCCTAACGTCAAGGTCTCTAGCGTGAGGTCCGTAGCCTTGAATTTCAATCCCGCCTTTGGCTCCGCCCGGCATATAAGCTAGATCCAAATAGCGATAGCCATTATTGAAGTCTCGTACTTCCCATTCCGGGAACAGATGCTGGAAATGACCGACGGCAGGAAACCAAATGGAGCGCAAAAATTGAACAGTCCCGTGCCCAAGTCCCTTATTCAGTAATTCTCGCCTTCTATGGTTTTTTTCCTCCGAGATATGGGCATTCATCCACTCGTCCAATCTTTCCTCGAATCGCAACATAGCGGGCAGACTCCTTCTCCGGTTAATGAAAAAGCCGCTTCAATACGCTCTCCTCCAAGGAACAGGGGGATCAAGGTATCGAAGCGGCGTGTGCTTCACGACCGACTTTTCACTTAATAGTATAGTGGAGAACGGATGATTCGGCAATTCGCAGCATGGAAGTGACCGGGTTCAGTACGAATAGAGTTTGTTTCTTGGTTCCGTCTACCCGGCGGAGCTTTTTTATGTAAAAAATCACCTTTCCGATCCTCATCGTTTTCCCGTCTGCAAAAAAGTATAGATGGTCGTAAAAGAGTGCTATTATTTAGCGCTTTCAACAAGTAATTTCGGTGCTATAGTTGACCTTGTTATCAGATGGAACAATTTGAGAGGGGTAACAAAGATGAAAAAAAGCATCAAATCGATTGCTTTAATGCTCGTTATTATGATGTTGGCCATTATCGTAGCAGCTTGTAACCAGAACAATGACAAAGTGAGCGTCGGTATCGTATTACCGACCAAAGACGAGGAAAGATGGCTGCAGGATGAGCAACGGTTCAAAGACGCGCTGAAGGACACCAAATATACGACTGAAATTTTGTTCAGCCAAGGCTCCTCCGCCAAGGAAAAAGAAAACGTCGAAACGTTGATCAACAAAGGAATCAAAGTATTGATCATCTGCCCGCCGGACGGCGACGCGGCCGCGGCTGCGGTCGAGGCGGCCAAGAAGGAAGGCATCAAGGTCATCTCCTATGACCGCTTAATCACGAAAACAGACGCCGTCGATTACTACGTAACGTTCGATAGCATCGAAGTGGGTAAAGCGCAAGCGCAATACTTGGTCGACCACGCCAAAGGAAACGGCCAACCGCTATACCTATACGCCGGCGCCGCAACCGACAACAACGCATTCCTATTCTTCGAAGGCGCTTGGAGTGTGCTTCAACCGAAGATCAAAGACGGCACGTTTAAGATCGCGAACTCGGCTGAAGCGGTTGCCCTGCAAGATAAAGAAACGTTATCCCGCGACGAGATGAGCAAGATCGTCGGCCAAGTGACGACGAGTTGGGATCCGAACGAAGCCAAAAACAAAGCCCAAACGCACTTGACGGCTGCGGGTGCCGACATGAAAGGCGACGTCGCCATTCTCGGCCCGAACGACGGTACGGCCCGCGCGATCGCCGACGTTTTCGCTACGGATAAAGCGGTTACAAGCTACGTCATCTCCGGCCAGGACGCCGACAAAGCTTCTATTCAATACATTATCGAGGGCAAACAATCGATGACCGTGTTTAAGGACGTTCGCACGCTCGTGAAAGACGCGATCGGCATGGCGGTCGACCTTCTCGATGGTAAAACACCGTCGACGACGGGCGAATACGATAACAAAAAGATCAAAGTCAAAGCGAAGCAAACGAAAGTTATCGTGGTCGACAAAGACAACGTTAAAAAAGAGCTCATCGATTCGGGTTACTACAAAGCAGACGACTTTACCGGATTATAAGCCGAACGAGCAATAGGACGAAGCGGAATCGTGATGGACTCGTCTATCACGATTCCGCGATTGTAAGAAGGCGTTCGGTTAAGGGGGCAGGATGATGAAGGACTACATTCTTGAAATGGACCGGATCTCCAAGGAGTTTACGGGCGTCAAGGCGCTTACGGATGTTAACTTCAAGGTCGAGAGGGGCGAGATTCACTGCCTCATCGGAGAGAACGGCGCCGGCAAGTCCACGCTTATGAAGGTATTGAGCGGTGTTTACCCTTATGGCTCTTATAGAGGAGATATCGTGTACGACGGGGAAGTGCAGCAGTTTCACAAAATCAGCGATAGCGTGAAGGCTGGCATCGCGATCATCTATCAGGAGCTCGCACTGTTCCCTGACCTTCCTGTTTACGAGAACATTTTCGCAGGAAACGAAGTGATGCGGGGCGGAGTGATCGACTGGAACCGCACGATCGTCGAAGCGACGAAAATGCTGAATAAGGTGAAGCTGAACGTCAATCCCGAGACGCTGATCTCAGATTTGGGCGTCGGAAAGCAGCAACTGGTAGAGATCGCCAAGGCGCTCAGCAAGAACGTCAAGCTGCTTATTCTGGACGAGCCGACGGCTGCCCTGAACGAGAACGACAGCGAGAATCTGCTGAATCTGCTGCGGGAATTGAAGCAGCAAGGCATCACCTGTATCATGATCTCGCACAAGCTGAAGGAAGTTATCGCCATCGCGGACAAGGCGACCGTGCTGCGGGATGGCCGGACGATCTGTACACTTGATGCCTCCAAAGGCGAGGTCATAGAGAGCGTCATTATTAAGAACATGGTCGGTCGAGAGATCGAGGACATCTATCCGAAGAGGAATAACAAAGCCCCCGGGGAGACGGTTCTGGAAGTCCGCAATTGGTCAGCCTACGATGCTCAATTGGGTCGGCAGGTCGTGAAGGGAGTTAATCTGCATATAAAAAAGGGCGAAATCGTCGGAATAGCCGGCTTAATGGGCTCGGGAAGAACAGAACTCGCGCTGAGCCTCTTCGGAAATCCGAGGTCCTATAAACTGAACGGACAACTCGAACTGAATGGGCAGCCGAGGTCGTTTCCCCATTCGAGAGATGCCATCCGCGCCGGCATCGCCTACGTGACGGAAGACCGCAAAGGCGACGGATTGTTCCTGATTCAGGATATCAAGAACAACGTGACCGCGGCGAACCTGAAGGGCATCTCTTCCAACGGCATTCTCAACGACAACGAGGAAATCCGGGTCGCTGAGCGTTATAAAACGTCGCTGAACGTAAAAGCGCCGTCCGTCGAACAGATCGTCGGCAACCTGAGCGGAGGCAACCAGCAAAAGGTTTCGCTCGGCAAATGGCTGTTCGTCGGGCCGAAGCTTCTCATTCTGGATGAGCCGACGCGGGGAATCGACGTCGGCGCCAAATTCGAAATCTATACGATCATGAACGAACTGATCGATCAAGGCATGTGTATCATCATGATTTCTTCCGAGCTCGGAGAAGTGCTCGGAATGAGTGATCGCGTGTACGTCATGGCTGAGGGCAGAATCAAGGGCGAGCTGCCGATTGAAGAGGCCGATCAAGAAAAAATTATGCAGCTCGCTACGCAATAGGAGGCCTACCACATGAACGTAATCAAGGAAGCGAAACCGTTGAAGCCGGCTAACCTCGGCAAGGAAGCCAAGTCGCTAGCGCATTTCAATATTCGCGAATACGGGATGTATATCGCCCTGATCGTCATTATGCTTACTTTCTCGATTATGACGGACGGCTTATTCATGTCTTCCCGGAATATCAGCAATCTGCTCGACGCGACCGGCTATATCGGCGTGCTTGCCGTCGGCATGACGCTCGTCATCGTCATCCGGCACATTGACTTGTCCGTCGGGTTCGCCGCCGGCTTCATGGGCGCCATCGCCGCGCTCCTGCTGACGCAGGCGGGCTGGCCCGTGTACGTCATTTTTCCAGTTATTCTCGTACTGGGCATCGTGGTCGGCATGTTCAACGGGGTGCTCGTTGCCTCGATCGGAATCCCTTCTTTCGTGGCGTCCCTTGCGGGCATGCTGATCTTCCGGGGCGCTCTTCTTCAAGTGACGGAGAAAACCGGGACGATCCGTATCGACAATGCCCAATTCAACGCGATAGGAAACGGGTTCATTCCCGAACTCGCCGAAGTGGGCGGCTTGAAGCTGCTCTCGTTGATTTTGGGCTTGGCGGTCATTCTCTTCTACTTGTACAGCGAATTTTCTAAGCGAAGGAACAAGATCAAATATCAGTTCGAAGTCTTATCCAGGCCGATCTTCCTCTTGAAATTAATTTTCGTCTCCGTT
This sequence comes from Cohnella boryungensis, assembly GCF_042651945.1. Taxonomy (NCBI): domain Bacteria; kingdom Bacillati; phylum Bacillota; class Bacilli; order Caryophanales; family Paenibacillaceae; genus Cohnella; species Cohnella boryungensis. Next base: position 137,173 of record NZ_JBHSED010000036.1, read on the forward strand.
GTCATTTCTTATCTAACCTGGATTTTAGCGGGTTATCACGGATTTTCGTGGACAGTCGTCATCATGCTGCTGGTTGTCGTCGTGTATCATTTCCTAACGACCAAAACTGTGCTCGGCAGACAAGTTTACGCCGTGGGCAGTAACCCCGAAGCCGCGCATCTAAGCGGGATTAACGTCAAGAAGATCACTTACATCGTTTTCGGTTCCATGGGCTTGCTTTCCGCGCTGTCCGGCATCCTGTTCACGTCCCGCTTGCAGTCGGCGACGACGACCGCGGGCACGCTGTTTGAGCTGGACGCCATTGCGGCCGCTTACGTCGGAGGTGTCTCGTCCGCCGGCGGGGTCGGTAAAGTGACGGGCTCCATCATCGGAGCCATCGTCATGGCTTCCCTATCCAACGGGATGAACCTGCTCGGAGTAGGGATTTCCTACCAATATATGATTCGCGGCGCAATTCTGGCGGCGGCCGTTATTTTTGACGTCATGACCCGCAGGAAGAGAGGCTAATCCAATTTGCGCAAGTCCGCCGTCCCAGTTCTATTCGCGATTGAGGACGATAGAGGGCCGACCGGGTTTGCTTACTTATATATCCTTTAGTTTAGATTAAGTTTCGTTTAAGGATCGTCCTCCATGATAGAGTCATAGAAAGCAACAGGAGGATGATCATCATGAATGAAAATCAAGCACAAGACTATCATGGAATGGACAACCGTAGCGAGCCGGTTACCGTATATGATTACGATTCCTCGAAAAACTTAACCTCGATGAAGTCGTCTTATAAAAATGAGTTGGCTGCCATGGATCGGACGCAGTCTGAGCGAGGAGATGCGAATTCGCGCAACAGAAACAGAAACGGATATACATTTAAAACGATATTCGCGTCGTTCATGACTGGTATGATGCTAAGTGAGTCACTTTGGATTATTGAATTACTCTCTAAATCGCCTGAACCCCCAGGTTTGCGGACATCACAGACCTTATTTTAGAAATCAGAGCGATTTTTAGGATGATGTGGACCTGAGAGCCGTTAAATGGTCTAGAATCCCTCAAATTCACGAAGTATAGGGTGAATAACGGCGCTCATGTCTGCGACGAGCTTAAATACTAGGGAAATCGCACGAATAAAGGCTCCTGTGTCCGCCACACCATCGACGCAAATGAGGATCCGTCCCCCACACTAGCACAATATGCTAAATCAACCGCTATCTAGGCACCAAGCTACTCCCAAGCACCAATGTAGTTGAGTCACCTTAAGTTACTGGATCGTCATAAGTAGCTAAGTCACTTTGGATTATTGAATTACTCTCTAAATCGCTTGGACCCCCCAGGTTTGCGGACATCAGAGACCTTATTTTAGAGGTTGAACATGGACCGGGAAGCCATTATTGTTACAGACAGAATATGATGGACTTCTTAATGCTTGGATGGACATTAAAATTATTGTCTGCTATCATGTAGTTGTAACAATTACAAAACTTGGTTTTATAATATAGAACCGATATGAGGAGGGGAGACAGAGAAGAGATATGCCCATCATTCAAGCATTAGATAGAGCGTTTAAGATTATCGACCTATTCGATGAGCATTGTATGGAGTATAAGCTGACTGAAATAAGCTCGGCAATGAACTTGCATAAGAGCACGGTTCATGCTCTGTTGAAAACGCTTCAAGCCCACCAATATATCGTACAGGATGAGCAGTCCGGGAAGTATCGCCTGGGGATGAGGTTTGTAGAGAAGGGGCAGTTGCTCCTCAATCATTTTGATATACGGGAAATCGCCAGACCCCACTTAAGAGCTTTGTCTGCCGAGACCGGCCAAACGACGCATTTGGTTATTATGGAGGGCAAAGAAGGCATATATATTGACAAGGTCGAGGGGCAGAAGGCTGCTATTCGCTATTCCCGGATCGGTCGCAGAGTATCCTTGCATAGCAGCGCGGTGGGGAAGGTATTGGCGGCTTTCCGGCCTATCGAGGAGCAGACCCAGATGATGGCAGGGTATACTTTTGTCAAGCATACGGATAAGACGATTGACAACATCGAGGCTTTCATGAAAGAGCTGGAGGAAGTCAAGAAGCAGGGCTATGCGATTGACAATGAGGAGAATGAGCCAGGGGTCCGATGCGCCGCTGCTCCGATCTACAACCATAACGGGAAAGTGATCGCGGCATTGAGCGTATCTACGATGGTGGCACATGTTGACGATCGTGAACTCGCACGTTTAATCGGAATGCTGCAGCAGGAAAAGAGTCACATTTCCCGGCAACTGGGTTATTTAACCTAGCTCAGGATAGATCGAATAGGATAAAACCGGTTCGATCTATCCCCGAATACAAGAACGCAGTTTTATATTATAAAACTAGGAGAGAAAAAGATGAGAATTATACGATATCGGAATGGCGAGGAACCATGTATGGCAGCCGTAACGGATGAGGGCAAGATCTACACAATGATAGATTCGGACTTTATACCTTTCCTTGAACGAATCGAGAAGGCGGGGACAACACCGCTTGAAGACGTGAACAAACTGATCCGTTCAACGGAGCCGCTGGATAGGGAGCTTAAAAGCCTTGATCTGCTTATGCCTGTAGATGCCCCAGAGGTATGGGCGGCGGGTGTAACCTATGCGCGCAGTAAGGAAGCAAGAAACTATGAGGCGACAGACGGCAAGATGAATGCGATTACATTCTATGACAAGGTGTATGATGCGGAGAGGCCGGAATTGTTCTTGAAATCTACAGCGGCCCGAACGGTCGGTCATCTTGATGAGGTTTGCTTAAGAAGCGACTCTAGCTGGCAGGTTCCTGAGCCTGAGCTGGGTTTGGTATTGAATAAGCGCGGCGATATTGTAGGGTACATCATTGGCAACGACATGAGCTGTCGCGATATTGAAGGGGAGAATCCCTTATATCTTCCGCAAGCCAAGGTTTGGAAGCAATCCTGCTCGATAGGACCGATCATCCGATTAGCCGAAACGGTTCAAGACCCCTACCAGCTTCAGATCAATTTGCGAATCTATCGGGATGGAACCAAAGTGGTCGATGAGTCTGCCAGCACCGGGCAGCTTAAGCGCAAGCTGGAGGAGCTCGTTTCGTTCCTGCACAGGGACAATATTGTGTTCGACGGCACCGTTCTTCTCACGGGTACGTGCATCGTGCCTCCGAATCAATTCACGCTTGCGCCCGGGGATCTCATCGAAATTGAAATCACGAGCCTTGGAACTCTAGTGAATACGGCTGTATTAGCCAACTAAAGCCCAAATAGAAGAGAGGATGAATGACATGACTCAAACCTCCCCCGTATATGACAACTACATTAATGGCGAATGGAAGAGCGCCGAAGGCGGCAGAACGCAGAAGAGTATTAATCCGGCCAATAAGAATGAAATCGTAGGGATCATTCCGGATTCGTCCAAGCAGGATTTGGAGAAGGCCGTTGCAGCCGCGAAGACATCCAGACTGGCATGGCGCAAGCTGGCTGGAGCGCAGCGGGGCAATCTCTTGTTCAAGGCTGCCGATATTATGGAAAACAGAATCAATGAAATCGGTGAAGCGATGACCTTGGAAATGGGGAAGACATTACCCGAGGCGAAGGGAGAAACAGCTCGTGGTGTAGCTATTCTGCGCTATTATGCAGGAGAAGGCATGCGTAAGATCGGTGATGTTATCCCTTCTTCCGATGCAGATGCTTTCTTGTATACAACCAGATCGCCGCTCGGAACGGTGGGGGTGATCTCCCCTTGGAATTTCCCGGTTGCCATCCCCATTTGGAAGCTGGCTCCCGCCCTGATATATGGCAACTCGGTCGTGTGGAAGCCGGCAACGGAAACGGCGGTTACGGCAGCGAAGGTGATGCAATGCTTTCATGATGCCGGCTTACCGGCAGGTGTTCTGAATATGGTCGTCGGGAGCGGCAGCGTCATTGGTCAAGGAATTGCTGAACATGCAGATATTAACGGAATCACCTTCACTGGCTCCAACGCGGTTGGTCAAGCGGTCGGGCAAGCGGCACTGGCGCGCGGAGCCAAGTATCAGCTTGAGATGGGTGGAAAAAATCCGATCATAATCGCTGCAGATGCGGACGTCGATCTGGCGGTTGAAGCGACCATTAGCGGAGGTCTTCGTTCTACGGGGCAGAAATGTACGGCGACTAGCCGAGTCATCGTAGTGAAGGATGTCTATGAGGAGTTCAAGTCGAAGCTGATTCAGAAGGTTGCTGAGTTGAAGGTTGGAAATGGCTTGGATGCACAAACGTGGCTTGGTCCATGCGCAAATGAAAAGCAAATGGAAACGGTTATCTCTTATATCCGCAAGGGTGTAGATGAAGGGGCGGTATTGCTGCATGGGGGTACACGACCAACGGATCGCGCTTTGTCCGATGGCTTCTATGTGACTCCTGCAATATTTGACAAAGTGACCTCAAAAATGGCGATTGCTCAGGAAGAAATATTCGGACCTGTACTTGCATTAATTGAAGTCAACGATATTCAGGAAGCGATAGAGCTAGCGAACGATACAACCTATGGCCTTAGCGCATCCATCTACACTCGCAATATCGGTAACGCGTTGCAGTTCGTTCAAGATATGGAAGCGGGTCTTGTCCGGGTGAATGCAGAAACGGCCGGCGTTGAACTTCAGGCTCCCTTCGGCGGCATGAAACAGTCCAGCTCGCATTCCAGGGAGCAAGGCCAGGCAGCCATTGAATTCTATACCTCGATTAAAACCGTATTCATTAAGCCGTAACGAATGACTACACAAGGAATGGATGGGGTAAGTGTGAATTCGGGCTTCGAAACGATTATGGGTATGGACATCGATGCTTACTTTGACATCGTTACGCATGTCTTGGGACCAAGCGGCTCATTGCCTCTTACCCCGGATATGCTGCGCCATTCGCCCAGCGGCGATCTATTCGGCTTAACGCAGAACGTTGGTATGGGATGGGACCCTGCGAAGCTGCTAGGTAAGCAAATCCTGATTCTTGGAACTCAGGGTGGAATTCGAGATGAAGCCGGTCATCCCATCGCACTTGGCTATCATACCGGCCATTGGGAAGTGGGTATCTTGATGAAAGCCGCGGCAACAGAAATTGCGAGTCGCGGCGGAGTGCCCTTTGCAGGCTTCGTAAGCGATCCTTGTGATGGCCGTTCTCAGGGGACGACAGGCATGTTCGACTCATTGCCGTTTCGAAATGATGCTGCAATGGTATTAAGACGTCTTATTCGATCCTTGCCGCAGCGTTCGGCAGTTATGGGAGTAGGGACATGCGACAAGGGATTGCCGTCCATGATGCTGGCTCTAGCAGGGATGAGCAAGCTTCCGGGCATTATCGTTCCGGGAGGCGTGACTCTTCCGCCGACCCATGGCGAGGATGCAGGCAAGATTCAAACGATTGGCGTGAGATATACGAATGGGGAACTGTCGCTTGAGGAAGCGGCTGAGCTTGGTTGCCGTGCTTGCGCTACGCCTGGCGGAGGCTGCCAGTTCCTGGGCACGGCGGGAACGGCACAGGTAATCGCGGAGGCGCTTGGGATGACTGTGCCTCATGCGGCGCTGGCGCCGTCAGGACAGCCCGTGTGGGAGGAAATGGCTAGGCAATCTGCCAGGGCTGCTCTCAGAATGGCGGAAAGCGGACTGACGACCGGCAGGATTATTACAGATCGCGCTATTCGTAATGCGATGGCCGTTCATGCGGCCTTTGGCGGATCTACGAATCTACTGCTCCATATTCCGGCAATCGCGCATGCGGCTGGTCTTTCCATCCCCACGGTCGCGGATTGGGCAGAAGTGAACCGCAATGTTCCACGATTAGTGAGTGTTCTTCCTAATGGCCCGGAGCATCACCCGACCGTAAGAGCTTTCCTGGCTGGCGGGGTACCCGAGGTGATGCTGCACATGCGTAAGCTTGGCGTATTGGATGAGAAGTCGCTCACGGTAACGGGAAATACAATTGGCGAGACGCTGGATTGGTGGGAATCGTCCGAACGACGTCACCGCATGCGCCGACATTTGCTGGAGAACGAAGGGATCGACCCCGATCGCGTGATCTTCAGTCCAGAACGCGCCAAGCAAGCGGGTCTGAGCTCCACGGTAACCTTCCCGACCGGGAATATCTGTCCCGAGGGCTCTGTCATTAAATCGACGGCTATTGATCCGTCAAGAGTTGACAGTAATGGCGTCTATCGCCACGTTGGCAGAGCAAAGGTATTCACAACCGAACGCGCGGCCATTCAAGCGATTAAGGACAAAAGCATCGTTGCCGGGGATGTCATGGTGCTTATTGGCCGCGGCCCGTCGGGCACCGGGATGGAAGAAACCTATCAGCTGACTTCGGCGCTTAAGCATTTGTCCTATGGCAAAGAAGTATCGCTACTTACGGACGCTCGCTTCTCGGGAGTGTCAACCGGTGCATGTATCGGACATATTGGACCCGAAGCTCTAGCTGGAGGACCGATCGGCAAGCTTCGCGACGGCGATTGGATAGATATTCGTATTGATCTGCATCGATTAGAAGGATCTATCGATATGGTAGGTAGCGGTGAGAAGCCGGTAGATTCGGATGCAGGCACGAGTGTATTGGCTTCCAGAGTCCCCCATCCTGATCTGGCGAAAGACCCTGAGCTTCCTGACGATTCACGCTTATGGGCAGCGCTGCAAGCCGCGAGCGGCGGAACATGGCGGGGATGCGTGTACGATGTAGACCGGATCGTCAAGCTGCTTGAGGCGGGGATGAACACGGCAGAGGGTCGAGAGATCATGAACGGTTAAACAGGACAATAAGGGAGTCGAGAATGTGATTAACAATCCCATACTACGTGGATTTCATCCTGATCCGTCTATTGTGCGTGTAGGAGAAGACTATTATCTTGCGACATCGACATTCGAATGGTTTCCTGGGGTACTTGTTCACCACTCCAGGGATTTGGTTAACTGGCGTCCGATCGCCTCGATATTGACACGCTCCTCTCAATTGAATATGGAGGGCAGTATCGATTCAGGCGGGGTCTGGGCGCCATGCCTAAGCTACCACGAGGGCATTTTCTATCTTATCTATACCGATGTGAAGAGCCGAATGGGAGCCTTCAAGGATACTCATAATTATATGGTGACGGCGAAGGATATTATGGGACCCTGGTCAGAGCCGATCTATTTGAACAGCAGCGGCTTCGATCCGTCCTTGTTTCATGACGAGGATGGTCGCCAGTGGCTAGTCAATATGATCTGGGATCATCGGAAAGGCAAGAACTCATTTGCGGGTACTATTCTTCAGGAATATTCGAAGGAAGAGAAGAAGCTGATCGGTCCGAAGAAAAATATTTTCCGGGGAACAAAACTTGGACTTACAGAAGGGCCGCACTTATATAAACGCAATGGATATTATTACTTGCTGACAGCCGAGGGGGGAACACAATATGAACATGCCGTTACGATGGCGCGTTCTCGATATATCGACGGTCCTTATGAAGTAGATCCCGCCAATCCGATCCTGACGTCTTCAGGCAAGCCGGAACTGGAGCTGCAGAAGGCAGGGCATGCTTCGCTGGTCGAGACGCAGAACGGCGAGTGGTATATGGTTCATCTCGTGGGCCGCCCAGTGAAGGATAAATTATGCATGCTCGGCAGAGAAACCGCCATTCAGCGCTGTCACTGGACGGAGGAGGATTGGATAGCGGTTGATGGAGGCAAGTGGCCGCAATCCGATGTGCAAGCCCCCCAATTACCGCTCCATCCTTTTCCTGTTGAACCTGGCCTGGATCACTTTGATCACGCGGAGCTCGGACTGCAATGGAGTACCCTTCGCATCCCTGCAAGTCCGGATTGGATGTCCTTGACTGCAAGATCAGGCTACTTGCGGTTGTGGGGTCAAGAGTCTATGAGCTCAACGCATCGCCAAAGTCTTGTTGCCCGAAGGCAGCAATCGATGGATTGCGAAGCCGAGACAGCCATGGAATACCGTCCAGAGCATTATCAGCAGATGGCGGGCTTGATTCTGTACTACGATACCCGCGATTATGTTTATTTGCGTGTGACGCATCATGAGGAATTAGGCACTTGCATAGGCCTTGTTCAATCCGTAAACGGTATCTATCATGAAATACTGGAACAGGACATTCCCCTTGAAGACGGAACTTATCGCTTGAAGGTAAGGATTCAACGTGAGAAGGCCAGCTTCATGTACGCGGTGGGGGATGGAGAATGGAACGGCATCGGACCGGAGCTTGATGTCAGTCATTTATCTGACGAGGATGCGGAATACATTCGTTTTACAGGGAACTTTATCGGAATGAGCGTCCAAGACTTAAGCGGAGAACGCAAGCATTCGGATTTCGATTATTTCCGATATGAAGAGCATGACGTAGTGCGAATGGATCATCAATAAAAGATGACTGCGGACATCGCTTCCTTAAACGGCCCATAACTTTGTTATGGGTTTTTGTGTAAATTCATGTGCCACTGGGAGATATTGCGGATATGAAAAATGCGGTTAAATTCATAAGTCGTTACCTAACGGGAAAAACCATCATTCGGACGATTATGTTCTCCTATTTAATCGTAAACGTGCTGCTCTTGTTGCTGCTTGGAGTGTTGTCCATTCGGGATTCGACGACAAGTCTTACCCGGGAAATCACGCAATACAGCTACAAAATGATGGAGCAAGCGGCGCGCGGGTTCAGCTTCAATCTTGAAGAGGCAACTCGTCCGCTCGTTCTTCTGGCAGGCCATTATTCGGTTGGCGCCATGATGAATCCGGGCAGGGAAATGGATGTTGAAGGGCGCATCCAGCATGAGAGGAATATAGCAGACGTAGCTTTTGGCGTATCTTCCTTGCAATCTCTGGTTAGCGATATTCTGATCCTGGGGGACAACGGATATGTAAACAATCTGGATGGCAGAAAGACGCTTCGTTGGGACTACCCGTTCATCGAGCAAGCCTGGTTTAAGCAGGCGATATCGGGAACTCCGAACAAAGGTTTTATTACGCTGGGCCTCCATAAGCAGGATTACTATTTGGAAAATAATATTTCAAAACACAACCGACCGACTCTGTCCATCGCATTACCTGTCAAGGATTTTAACCGTAAGCCGATCGGAGCCGTCATCGCTAATCTGGATCTGGACAAAATTAATAGCATGTTCGAATTAACGTCGTATCAGAATAATGAAAGTATATTTATGATCGACACTCAGCAGACCATCATCGTTCACAAAGATGCTGCCGCAATTGGCACAAAACTTGAATTCTCTGACATCGAGCTGATCTATGCCGGCGACTCCGGAAGCTTCGTTACCGAGCTTGACGGGAAGGGAACGCTTGTCATCTTCCACCCGACTGCCGTTCAGGGCTGGAGAATGATCTCGACGATTCCGATGTCTGTCATCAGCGGGCAGGCGGACTCGCTGAAATCCAATCTGATCGGGTTTATATATCTTTGCTTGCTGCTCAACTTTCTGATTTCCATCTTGATTACTATCCGGATATCTCGACCTTTCGGACGACTGCTCTCCACATTGGACAAGATTGGGGGAGACCGTGTCTATGTCAATTCGAAATATAAATATCGCGAGCTGGACATGATAGGCAACAAATTCAAGGAACTGGTCATCCGAATAGAAGCGCTGGTTAAGCAAAACTATCAATCTGAGATCGCATTAAAAGAGGTGGAACTCAAGACGCTGCAATCGCAGATTAATCCGCATTTTCTCTTCAATGCGCTGCAACTGCTGCAAACCGAGATCGTATGCGGCAGTACGGAGGATTCCAACCAATTGGTGCTGTCGCTAAGCAGTCTGCTGCGATACTCCATGAAGCAGTCGGAAGAAATGGTGGAGCTGGAGCAGGAAATTCAGAATGTCAGGGATTATCTGTATATCGTGAATAAAAAATATGACGATCGAATCCATATTGAGTTCCATATCCCGAACGAGTCCATTTTGAAGCAGGGCTCTATAAAGCTAATCCTGCAGCCGCTCGTAGAGAACGTAGTTCTTCACGGATTTGGCGAAAACCCGCAGTCGGCCAAAATGACGATCAGTGCTGTGGCGGTCAAGAAAGGCATCATGATCGCAATCCAGGATAATGGCAGAGGAATAGAGAAGAAGCGATGCCAGCAATTGACCGGACAATTGAATCAACGGGATTTTAAACCGGAGGGCATAGGCCTATACAACGTCAATCAGCGTATCCGGTTGAAATTCGGCCCTCATTACGGATTGAAGATTAGAAGCAAGGAAGGGGCGCACACCACGGTCTATATCATATTGCCAAAAGCCTGAAAATACAAGGGAGGCCATGCGCGTGAAGTTGCTTATCGTGGATGATCAAATCTCGCTGCATCGATATTTGGATAAAGTCATGAGCTGGAGAGAAATGGGGTTTACGCATGTGCAGCATGCGTATGACGGTGAGGAAGCGGCCAGCATGGTCGATACCTTTCGCCCGCACATGATGATCATGGATATTCATATGCCGTTATTGAACGGTATCGAAGCATTGAAGCGAATCCAACAGTCGGGTAATTTACCGAGGACAATTATACTGAGCGCCTATGATCAATTTGAATACGCCAGAGATGCACTCCGACTGCAGGTTGCCCATTACCTGCTCAAGCCGGTCGATGCCGACCAGCTTAGAGAGGTTATGCGGGAAATGATCCTGGAGGCGGCATCGGCTGGGCGGCTATCGATTCGCGCCGAGTTGGATCGCACGATCTATTCCGGATCGATCGAGACAGAATCGTTATTTATCATCCGGAGAGGACTGGAGGTTCTCTCGGTCGACCGTTTTGCTATTTTGACATTCGTGGACAGTATCTCCTCCAATGAGGACTACTCCTGTCTGCTGCAAGAACAAGCGGATCGTAACCTCAATTGTGTGATCTGCCGCAAAAATAAAAAGGAATGGGTGGTTTTTGTCGGCGGGGGAGAAGAACTGACCCCCGGGCGATTGCGAGAGTTTAGCGAATCCATGCTGGAACAAGCGACGGCGTCTTCACCCGCTCACAAGCTGTCTGTCGGAGCCAGCTCGATTGCTCAGGATGCCACGCTCCTGCCGCAGCTAATTGCCGAAAGCGCAGAAGCCGTTAGCGCGCCTGCCGATAGCGGATCTAGACTGAAGGATGCGATGTTTCGGGTTAAGCCGTATGTCGATAGCCGTTATCAGGAGGATCTGTCCCTGCAATCCGTAGCCGGGCGATTCGACATTGACAAGTATCAGTTAAGCCGGGCATTCAAGCAGGAATTCGGCGTGAATTATTGGTCTTATGTAATCAAGGTACGGATGGAGAAAGCCGCAGATCTATTGATTGGAACGAACTGGAAGAACGGTCGCATTGCAGAGCATACCGGCTTTCTGGACGAGAGCCACTTCAGCCGCGCATTTAAGAAGTTTTACGGCGTTACGCCTAAAGAATATCGAACCTCACTTGTTCGCTCCGAATAATGAGATGATGCAGGTCGCGGAGAGCGCAACATTTGACAATAAACCATGCAATAATTTGAATTCAGATTCAATCCCGATCTTACTATACTGAACCTGTAAGTGCTTACATTTAATTAAACCAGGGGGAAAGTCAAACATGAAGAAAACTTCTATGTTGCTGCTCATCACCATCCTTTGTTTGTCCTTCGTGCTTGCTGCATGCAGCAAATCAGGTAATGATGGCAAGAACAGCGAGGCATCGAAAGGTGCGGATGCGCCTAAATCGGTCAAGCTCAGTATTCTTGCCTGGAACAATGAGAAAGAGATGAAGCCGGTCATTGATGGCTTTAAGGCGAAGTACCCGCATATTTCGTTTGATTTTCAATTCGCTCCGCCGGTAACCGATTACATTGCCAAGCTGCAGACGATGCTGCTGTCCGATACGGCTCCTGATCTTTTTATCATCGCCGCGGAGAACCGTAACGAGATCATTGACGGAGGCTACGCGCTTGATTTGACCGACGAGCCGTTCATGTCCGTTATGCTGGACAGCAACAAACCGATGCTCAGCAAGAACGGAAGAACATACGCCTTTTCGCAAACCGGATGGGCAGGCGGCTTGTTCTATAACAAGCAGTTGTTCCAGAAGGCCGGTATTAATCAATTGCCGGAAACTTGGGATGAATTCATTCAGGTCTGCTTGAAGCTTAAAGAAGCCGGCATCCTTCCGCTTTACGACAGAATGCATGATATTACGATCATTCATTCCGCCATGTTCGGCAGCAATGTTTTAACGAAAGACCCTTCCTTCGATGAAAAGCTGTTCAATGGCGAGGCAACCTTTGCAGAGGGCTGGACGGAAGTGCTGACGATGTGGAAGGAAGGGCTGATTGACAATAAAATATTGACCCCGGACATGATCGGCATGACCAGCGACCAAGTTATGAACGAGTTTGCCCTTGGCAATGTGGCCATGTTCCCCGGCGGTCCTTGGAATATCGGTACGGTTGAGGCGACTAATCCAGATATCGAGTTCGAAATTATGGCGATTCCAGGAAAAGAACCAGGCAACAAGTATTACAACGGGGCGCCTGGCGTAGGCTTTGCCATCAATAGCAAAACCAAGAACAAGGAAGAGGCGCTGCTGTTTCTCGAATATCTGACCACACAGGAGGGGCTGAAGCAATTCGAGGAGGGCACGGGTGGAATCATCACCGCTCATGGCTATGAAAGCGAAGTGCATCCCGCGTATGTGCCGGCTTATAAAGACGGACTGATGGCAGGCCGCATCTATCTGCCAATGGTATCGTGGGGACGGCATCAGGAAGCGCTGCGCAACCAATTCCTTGTAGGGCTTCAGGATATAGCGGTAAATAAAATAACGCCGGAGCAGGCCACCGCTGCACTGGACAAAAAATTGAAGGAAATGGACAACAAATAAGCTGAAATAGGGTCACGTAGGGGAGAAGGAAAAAGACGACTCTACGTGACCCATAGCGGGTCCATCAATTGCTGCGCCGTTGCTTCCGAGAAACCTATCAAGCTCCAGAAGACACTTTAGGAGGCAAATTATGATCAGATTTGTTCGTCAACTGCAGTTTCAACTTTTTTTGCTTCCGATTCTTGCGATCTATTCTTTATTTACGATCTATCCGCTCGTCAAAGCCTTTTTCCTGAGCTTTACCAATTTCAATGGCTATTCGAAAATCTATGATTTTGTAGGGATGAAAAATTATGTGCGGATATTTGCTGACGATGCAATCCTTTCCGCCATTTCTTATACCCTGTTCTTTACTTTTGCCAAGGCGCTGCTCGTTACCGTGCTGGCGATTCCGCTTGCTATGATATTGGATCAGAAGTTTCTGACGAGAAATCTGCACCGTGCCGTTTTCTTCTTTCCGTCGATTCCGAGCGGCTTGCTGCTTGCCTACATCTGGGGCTTTATTCTGGCACCGATCGGATCCGGGGTACTGAATACCCTTCTTAGAGAGCTGTTTAACATCGGACCTCAGCCATGGCTAGCCGACCCGTTGCTTGCAAAGCTGTCTACGATTGTCGTGGCCACATGGGCGGTTACAGGATGGCATGCAGTGTTGTATCTGGCATTCCTACAATCGATTCCGAAGGATTATTACGAGGCTGCCTCTATAGACGGAGCAAACCGTTTTCAGCAAATTCGATTTATTACGTTGCCGCTTCTTGCTCCCGCGATGACGATCAGCGTCATGCTGCTGCTTACAGGAGGCCTGAAAGTCTTCGAAATTCCATTCGCATTGACGAAGGGTGGGCCTGGCTTTGAGACGTACTCAATCACTCAGGTAATCGTGTTAAGAGGCATTTCGGAAGCCCAATACGGCCTTGCTTCGGCGATGTCGATCATCTTCTTCCTGATCGTGCTGGCGATCGCTGTCTTCCAGGTCACCGTGATGCAACGAAGGGAGCAAGGCATGCAATGAAAAAACGGATATGGCTCGATCTATTCATGCTCCCTGCGGGAATCATCGCGTTCTTCCCGTTCTATCTGATCATTATCAATACGTTCAAGACGATGCAAGATGCCGCGAGGAGACCTCTAGCCCTCCCTTCAGAATGGATATTTACGAATTATGTCCAAGTCTTTGAGGAAACCTCGATCTTGCGCAGCTTCGGAAACAGTCTGACAATCACTTTCTTTGCCGTAGTCATGATCGTGATTATCGGGGCGATGGGGGCATACCCTGTTGTGTTCAATGCAAATCGGGTTACACGGTTCGCTATGCTCTATTTACTTGCCGGATTTATGATTCCGTTCCAGGCGACACTCATCCCCCTGTTCGAGCTGATGAGTGATCTGCACCTGATCGACAAAATATACGGCTTGATCATCCTGTATATGAGCGGCTCAGTCTTTGTCTTCTTCTTGATGATGGGCTATATGAAGTCGATTCCACGGGAGCTCACCGAGGCGGCTGTTATCGACGGCTGCAGCGTATGGGGCATCTTCTGGCGGATTATCTTTCCGCTGCTTAAGCCGATTACGATTACGAGCGTCATCTTTCAGACGATGTGGATATGGAATGACTTTCTGGCGCCTATGCTGTTTCTGAACTCGTCCTCCAAATCGACGCTGGTTCTGCAGATCTATAAAGCCAAGGGTGAATTTACCGTGAACTGGCCTATGTTCATGACGCTTACGGTCATTACATTGGTGCCGATCTTTATCTTCTTTATCGTTATGCAAAAGCACATCGTCCGGGGGATAGCTGCCGGCGCGGTTAAAGGTTAATTATCGAGTGAGGAAAATCAAGAAGGATACCCGATTAGCGAGTATCCTTCTTGATTTTATCCCTATAGCTTGGCCGTTAGGAAAAAGCGTTCCGAAATTGTCTTAATCCCCTTCTCCGGGGATAAGTGTGCTTGAGTAAGAAGATCAAATCCTCAGCCGTTTGGTAATATTCAATAAACTTGAATTCAAATGTCTGTATGTCGCTAAAGCCCGCTTTGCCGAGCTCGGCCAGATAATGCTGCTGTAGCGTACCTGTCTTTGCCCCCCAGGTCTGTCCTCTTCCAAACGCTTGTTTAAGATTAGATTTGTCGTTCTCGCTTACTTGCTGAGTAAGGAAGGTGCCGCCCTTCATCAGAACTTTGGCAACTTCTTTGGCACAGAATTCCGAATGTCTACAAGAGACAACATTAAAAAAACCTTCTGGAAAACGCAAGCTCGTAGCTTCCATCCTCATAAAACGTACATTAGGGATACCTGATTCGGCAGCATATCTAGCCGCGGTTTCAATCATGCCAAAGGATTGGTCAACCCCGACCAGAAGCAGCGCAGATTCAGCCAGAGGTAAGATAGCTTCTCCGTCCCCAGCACCTATATCGAGCCATAGATCCGATGGGGTGCACACCTTCGTGACTTCACGATACAAGTCCCGCGTGTTTCCTTCAGAAACACATTTTACGCTGCTGAAATCCCAACCGTTGATTTTGCCCACCTGTTCATAGAACGCTTTGTATTCCAATGGATTCATTCGTCATCCACCTTCCGATGTCCCGATCGTCTCCATTGAGAACCGTAAACAGTGTTGAAGGAATGATCTTTTAGAAGAGCCACATTACCTTGCAGTCTTGTTGTTTCAATAGCGTCATTTTCAGAAGTCATCCAGACGGTGTATGATAATTTTGAGCAAAGCTTCCACACAAAACGGTGTCATCACGCTGTGCACCTATAGCGAAGAGAAAGGAAGGTATGCAAGCATGAAAGAAGCATCTGAACAGCTCATTGAATTACTTGGGCATCCGTACAATCCCAAGCAAGTCCAAGCGTTGCTGCAATCCTTCGGAGTCAAGCGGATGCCGCCCGCGAACAGCTATTTCAACGACGATATTATCTGGTCTGTGAAAGCTTCACTGCGCATCGATATTTATCGCGCACCCAAAATTAATGATTTGACTGGTCTCCAATATACGGATGAAGATGGGTGGATCATTGGCGCCTTGCATTTTCTTGCGCCGGAGGCGGATGATCGAATTAAAGCTCCGTTCTCCGGAAGGCTTCCCGGAGGAATGACGATGAGCTCAACACCGGATGAGTCGATTAAGGCATATGGACCGCCCGAATTGGATGAGGAATGTTGGCGGCCTGAATATTCAGGCCGAATTATGGCATGGCGCAAGCCGAGCATCAATATTGTAATTGAATATGAGGATAATGAAATCAATAGAGGGCTGAGAAGCTACATTGCCTGTTTGATTGGCTGCATAGGCGCTTGGAGAAATGATAATCCGGAGGTCTATGCTCCCTAAGGGCACACCGTCACAGCTTAGACCGATTAAGAGGCAGTCTGCCAATGGCAACTGCCTCTTTCGCATGCGGCAAAGCGAGTTGAACCGATTCCAAGGACGAGTGAGACTGCGATATTTTCTCACAGTCTGGAGGAATCATTGAGATGAAACAAAGGGCGATGTCGAATCATTATCGCGCCGGGAGAATGTGAATTCGACAAGAGAAAGGAAATGTATCCGTTCCTGTCGAATGAGAAGCATGGTTGTTACTTCACTGCAATTTACACTGAGAGCATTAAGCCGCTAAGGAGACAAGCCTGATGATTCGTGTGATGCTCGTCGATGATGAAGAAGATGCGCTGGATTTGTTGGCTATTTTGCTTGGGCAAATAGAGGATGTTAAGGTCGTCGGCAGGTATGTCAATCCGATTCAGGCGATTGAAGCTTTGGTTGATTCGCCTGTCGATGCGGTATTCCTGGATAACCAGATGCCAGGGATGAAAGGTACGGATGCGGCGAGAAAAATCAGACAGTCGATGCCGCGGATGCCGATCATATTCACCACAGCCTATGCGGAATACGCGGTTGAAGCGTTCGAGATTCAATCGACAGACTATCTAATGAAGCCTTTTACGATGGACAGGCTGCAGAACGCGGTCGCGCGAATTAAGCAGTCCTTATCCGAATCCTCCCTTCATGCTCGTCGGAACGCAAGCTCCCCCTATGCGATTCAATGTTTGGGGGGATTCCAGATTCAATTGCCGGATAGCGGGGGCAAGGCTCTGTCTTGGAAAACAAGGAAGGAAAAGGAGCTGCTCGCCTTTCTGATTCATCACGAAGGAAGGCCTGCGAATACGGCATCGATCCTTGAAGCGCTATGGCCGGAGAACGACTTGAATAAGGCGAAAACGTACTTGTATACATGCCTCTCCTACATAAGAAAAGGCTTGGCTGAAAACCATATCCCGATCCGTATCGATAAAGCTCATCAAGGATTTGTCGCAGAATTGGACGGGGTGACGGTCGACGCTACGGAATTCGAGCAATTATTGAGCGGGATCTTGCTTGCGAAGGAAATAGACGACAGTCTATACAACCCTATCCATCAAATCTATAAGGGCGAATATATGGAAGCCTGCGATTTCAGGTGGGCCGCCGCGAGACAGATGGAGATGAAAGCGGCCTATATCCGTGCGCTTCGCAAATGGTATGCGCATTTCCAGGGTCAGGGCAATACTGCACTTATGGTGGACAGCCTGCAGCGCCTATTAACGCTTGCCCCTGATTCTGAGATGGCCGGACGCGAGTTAATTAGGCTGCACCTGAAGATGGGCAATCGGAATGAGGCGTTGCGCGTCAGCCTGCAGTTGGAGCAAGCGGTGCGTTTCCAGTTGGGAGTCGAATTGGAGGAGGAGACGCTGCGGCTGATCCAACAAATTAGAGACAAGGACACAGGGGAAGCCTGATGAGAAAAAAAGCGGCAGCGGCGTTAATCACGCTATTTTTGTTGTTTGCAACCTATGGGATTCTGCTGACTTTCTTTTCTTCGAATAAGAAGGCAATGCCTGTGGCGGTCAATGGAGCTATGGACCTCCGCGAATGGCGTTTCGAGGAGGATGGAGTCATTCAACTGGATGGGCAGTGGGAGCTGTATCCGGATAGGCTGTTAACCGGCCGGAATTTCGCTGCTTCTGCCACTGAAGGGGAATTTTTGCCCGAAATGATCCAGGTGCCGGGCTCATGGTCGCAGCTAATGGATACAATTGGCATGGCCACCTATAGATTGAGGGTCCACATGGGCGATGCGAGTGCGGTATATGGATTGAAAACGGCGTCTATTCTGATATCCAATCGGCTCATCGTCAACGACATAGTCGTCGGAGCAAGCGGAAATCCGGCCGAAAAGCAAAGCTATACCGCCTTTAACAGACCCTATATCAGCTACTTCACGCTGAAGCCCGGATGGAACGAGATTGTTCTTCAGGTGGCCAACTTTGAATTGATCGCAAGCAGCGGGATCGTCGAGCCGCTTCTTCTGGGCAAAGCCGAGCAAATTGCCGGTATCCGCGACAGAGCGACGGCTCATGACTGGATCGCTTTAACTGCTTTTTTGATTATGGGGTTATATTTTCTGGGGCTGTTCACCCAGCGCCGCAATGATCTTTCCCTGGCCGTGTTCGGCACAGCTTGCCTATTTATTGCTTTATTTACCAGCGTGAGCGGAGAAAGAGTGCTATTCGAGGCGGTCGGCCAGCTTCCGTTCTGGCTGTATTTCCGTATCCAGATGATCTCGGTAGTCGGTATAGGTTTTGGCTTTTTCCTGTATGTCTATACCGCTTTCCGGTCCTACTGTTTTCAATGGCTTGTACGAGGCGGTCTTATGGCCGGGGCGATATTTGCCGTGCTGCATATCGGGTTCGCTATTCCGCTTTCGTCGGGGCTCTTTCGCCAATCGACGTCGTTGTATGTCACCTTCTCGTTGCTGTACGCCACATATGTTTTCGTGTATGCAGCTCTTCACAAAGTCGCGGGCAGCCGGTATCTGGCTATCGCGGCCATGGCCTTGAATGCGCTGGCGCTGAGCCAGAATTTGAACTTTTACTTCGGCGTGCCGGTCTATGCGCTCCCGCCGATTGAGCCTTTTCTTGTTCTGCTGATGCTTGCCTTGCTGATGTCGCTGCGGTTCTCGAATGCATTCCGTAGAATTGAAGAGCTGTCCGACCAATTGCTGCAAGCGGACAAATTGAAGGATGATTTTCTTGCCCGGACCTCGCATGAATTCAAGACGCCGCTTCACGGCGTAATGAATATTTCCCGCTCGATGCTGGAGGATGATACTTATCCGCTAGCTGACGAGCAAAGGGAAAAGCTTCAGTTGACGTTCGATATTACGAAGAGGCTCTCGCAGCTGGTTTACGACATTTTGGACTTATCTAAGCTGAAGCAGAGAGAGCTTCGCATCGTCCCGTCATCGATTGATGTTCGCTCGGTCGCGGAGGTGCAGGTGCGTTTCTATTCTTACCTGTGCATGGAACGCCATATCCAACTGGTGAACGATGTCCCTGCGCACTTGCCTTCAGCGCTTGCCGATGAAAGCCGTCTTAGTCAGGTAATCGGAAATTTGCTGGACAATGCGATCAAGCACACGGAGAACGGAAGGATTGTCGTTACCGGGACAGAACGCGACGGCAGGCTCGAAATTGCGGTGCAGGATACGGGAAAAGGTATCGATCCGCACGACCTGCCATTCATTTTCGAACCGTTCAAATCGCTTGACGACGGTGTTGAGCGCCGAGGCTTCGGATTAGGGCTGTCTATCGCCAAGCAATTGGTGGAGCTGCAAAGCGGCACGCTTTCTGTCGCCTCCGCTCCGGGAGTCGGCTCTACGTTTACCTTCACGCTTCCGATTGCGAATCGGGGAAGAGAAGCGTTATCGTCCCCGCCAAGCGTCCGCGTCATGCCCAAGGAAACCGAATATTCCTTTGCAACGCCTTATTATTCGAATCACAACGGCAAGCACACGATTCTCATCGTCGACGATCACTACGTGAATTTGAAGGTGTTAATGGACGCGCTCCAAACGCTTGAGTATCGTGTGATTGCGGTCAAGAACGGGTACGAGGCGCTGGAGCAGGTGAATCAACCGGGGAAGATCGATCTCGTCATTCTCGATCTGATGATGCCGGGGATGTCGGGCTATGAGGCTTGCCAGGAGATTCGCAAGAGATATACGCTGCTTGAGCTTCCCGTCCTGATGGTGACGGCGGCCATTCAACCGCAGGATAAGGTAGCTGCCTTCCAGGCGGGAGCGAACGATTATTTGCCGAAGCCGTTCGATCTGGAGGAGCTCAAGGCTCGGATTGGCAGTCTGCTGGCGATGAGGGAATCGCTCGGCCGAGCGGTCCACCTGGAGGTGGCGTTCCTGCAATCGCAGATCAAACCGCATTTTTTGTACAACGTTTTGAACAGCATCGTGGCATCAAGCTACACGGATGTGGAGCGTGCGAGGAAAATGATCGCCGATCTCGCAGATTACCTGCGTGGAAGCTTTCGGTTCAGCAACGCCGAGGAACGCATCGGATTCGCTGAAGAATTCAGCCTGATCCAAACGTACGTAGATATTGAGAGAGCTCGATTCAAAGACCGTATACGATTTGAATTTGACATTGAAGAAGCTGCATACCGTTTGCGCATACTGCCGCTGCTGCTGCAGCCGCTTGTCGAGAATGCCATCCGGCACGGAATCGGCGATCGCATGGAAGGCGGCATGGTGACGTTGACGGCGAAAGAAACGGATGGACAGTGGAGATTTACCGTGGCCGACGACGGCGTCGGAATCGGGCCGGAACGGTTGAAGTCGCTGCTTGATAGAGACGAGAAGGGCGGACCGCAAGGAGTAGGTCTTCTGAACATCAACAAGCGGATGAAATACGAATACGGGTTTGCGCTGGAACTGGAAAGCGAGCCGGGACGCGGAACGAAGGTGACCGTGCGCATCCCGGGTATGACGGATTGAGAGGTTAAATAACGGTTGAAACCAACAGGCTCTCATCGGTTGACGGTGGGGCCTGTTTTTCATGGGGAAAACTGTCGATTTTTAAGGTTTCTTTAAGGTGGGGTCGGATATGCTGGACAGGCAGATGTGGAGTATCAACCGTGCGAAGGAAGGATGATGAAGAATGATTTCGGGATTCAGGAGAGCGGTAAATGCTTTATTAGCTGTCGTGCTAATGCTGCCGATGCTAGCTGGCGGGGGCGGAACGGCCTGGGCGGCGACGGATTGGCAGCAGATAGATGGAGGCGGAACGAACGGGGTGAACGCGGATACTTCAAAAAACGCATATTCCCCCGTTCTGGCTGTACTCAACAATGAACTATATGCAGCGTGGTACGAAATTAAAGGAAGCGTGAATCTGATTCGCATTAAGAAGTACAATGGCGGCACGAGTTGGACGAGCGTTGACGACGGCAACGGCTTGAATATGAGTATCGCCAACACTGCTTTCGATCCTAAATTGGTTGTATTCGACAATGCTTTGTATGCGGCGTGGGCGGAGTATAACGGAACCGCTAGACAGCTTCGCGTCAAGAAGTATAACGGCGGCACGAGCTGGACAAGCGTCGACGCAGGAGGTGCGACCGGCTTAAACAGAAATGATACCAAACATGTATATGGCCCCAATCTGGCTGTATTCAACGGAGCTTTATTCGCGTCGTGGTATGAACATGACGGAACCGCCGATCAGCTATACGTCAAGAAGTACAACGGCGGCACGAGCTGGACGAGCGTTGACGGAGACGACGCGACGGGTCTGAACGTGAATCCGATCCGAAGTGTAAGCAGTCCAACGTTGGCGGCAACGAACGATGCCTTATATGCGGCCTGGATTGAAGTTAACGGAAGCGTGAGTCAGCTTCGCGTCAAGAAGTATACCGGCGGCACGAGTTGGACGAGCGCTGACGGCGGTTCAGTCGGCTTGAACGTGAATCCGTCGCAGGGGGCCAACAGTGCGGCGTTGACCGTCGTTAACGATGTCTTATATGCGGCTTGGACTGAAAGTAACGGCGGCTCTAATCAGCTTTATGTCAAGAAGTATAACGGCGGTGCAAGTTGGACGAGAGTGGATGGCGACGGTACGAACGGATTAAATACGGAAGCCTCGCAGATCGCAGAACGCCCGCTTCTGGCTGCATCCAACAATACCTTGTTCGTGGTGTGGAATGAATATACAAGAGATATGGACGAATGGGGAATGCCTAATTCTACGCCTTATCAGCTTCGCGTCAAGAAGTACAACGGCGGGACGAGCTGGACGAGCGTGGATGGTGGAGGCGCGGTTGGGTTGAACGTGAATACCTCTAGCAGCGCACATTCCTCCGGTTTGGCTGCGCTCGGCAACCGTTTGTATGCGGCGTGGCAGGAAACGAACGGAACCGCTAATCAAATCCGTGTGGCGAGTTATTCGGTCGTCGCACCAGCAAGATTGGACGGAGAGGGCACGAGCGAAGAACCGTGGGAAATTATGAGCGAGGCCGATTTGGCTTTAATCGGTACTGCTGATTATCCGCTGTCCGGGATCTATAAATTAATGAACTCTATTCAGCTTGAGAATGAATGGACTCCTATCGGTCAAGAAGACGACGTCGGCTTCACCGGAGTGTTTGACGGCAATGGTAAGACCATCGGCGGCTTACGCATCGACTTACCCGGGGAGCGCAGGGTAGGCTTGTTCTCCAGAATCGTGAACGGCCAAGTGTACAACTTAAAGGTCCAGGCCGACAGCGTTACCGGGAAGGAGAAAGTCGGCATCCTCACGGGAGAAATCGTTCAGTCGGGGGAGAACCGTGCGTTGATCTCGCTCGTTTCTGTCGAGGGAGACGTCTCGGGGGAAACGAAAGTAGGCGGCCTGGTAGGATCGGCATACGGAAATAAGGGCTCAAATTTGCTTTTTGCCTACAACCACGCAGGTTCAGGCTCGGTGACCGGAGATCGGTACGTTGGAGGCTTGGCCGGAAGCTGGGAAGGCGGATGGATCTATAACTCTCATAGCGAAGCTGCGGTTGTTGCGCAACAGGACGTGGGAGGGCTCCTGGGATATGCCTCTGAAGCTGTAGTGCAAAGAAGCTATTCGACAGGAACAGTAGGGACGTCCGCGGTTCCTGCGGACTATGCAGGCGGTCTGATCGGCACTTCGCTAATTAACAGGATCAATGCCTCGTATTCCGTAGGGAAAGTGACAGGGAATGAGGTTGTCGGAGGGCTGATCGGATACTCTGATCGCGACTTGATTAGCCAGAGCTATGCGGCAAGCGAGATAGACGCGACAAGCGTTCAGACGGGCGGATTAATCGGATTGAACGATCAATCCCAATCGAATGTCGCAGCATCCTATTGGGACACGGAAGCGTCAGGCAAGGCGGATGACGATGATGCCGATTCTCGTCTTTACGGCACAGGGCGAAATTCGTCACAGATGAAGGAAGAGGTTACCTTCACTTCGACGTCGGTACAATCCGATAAGTGGGATTTCGAGCATGTATGGTATCTGGAGACCAACCGTTATCCGCAGCTCTACGGCGGCATGGATATCCGATTTAACGTGAATCCGAATGTCGTATCCGGTCAGATCGCGAACGAGCATGAATTGACCATCAGAACCAGCTCCAATTATTCAGTTCCAGGCCAAAGCATCAGTGTCTATCGGGTAACGGATAACGGCGACGAAAAGATTGGCGATTTTGTCAATGGCAAGCTGGATGTGCCGTTCACACTGGATATAACAGGGGTGAACGACCTAACGTTACGATTGGACGGCTATTACCTGATAGATCAAAACGGCAACAAAACGAGCGTCTTTTATCCCAGCATTGAAGTCGACAGCACGTCGCCTGTTTGGGGGGATGGCGCAGCCCTGACTGTGGACGATAACAGCGGCAATGTCGTTCTAGCCTGGGATAGCGCGTCCGACGGCGAGGGCAGCGGCGTGGTTCATTATCTTGTGTACGTTAACGGGGAGGTCGCCCAGGTCTATGGAACGACGCACACCGTTATCTCTCCTCCGGCATCTGCAATTTATGAAGTCGAGGCGGTAGATCGGGCGGGGAACAAGAGCACCAGGCTTTCCATAGGCGGAATGCCTTCGACAACGACGTTAACAGGCTCGGCTGACGTGACGCTCGGTCAAGCGGCTTTCCCGCTCTATATCGCCACAGTTACAGGCGCTCCCTCCCATATGCAAGGCTTTGGTTATGTGTATGGCGGAACATTAGCCTTCTATGTGGATGGGGTTTTACAGCAGGAGGGCGTGGCAATTGCTTCGGTGCTGACCGGAATGGCTCCATTCGGCACATTCTCCTATACGAATCTGACGGAAGGCGTTCATACGGTTAAAGCCGTTTATTCCGGATACACGGGCGATTTCCACGGGACGAATTATGCCGTACAATCGAGCGAGGCAACCTTCCAAGTCACGGTTGCAAGCGCGCCCGTCGGAGGAGCGCCGAGTGCGCCGACCGGCTTGACGGCCACGCCGGGAGATCAAGAGGTTGCCTTGAGCTGGAATCCTGTTGCGAATGCGACTGGCTACCATATCTACATGGGGTCGGCTCCGGGCGTCAGCCCGATCAATACCGTAAGACAGGCGACGGTTACTGACGCGACCTATGGAATGACGGGATTGACGAACGGCACGCCTTATTATTTTGTCGTCACCGCTTATAATGGCGCGGGAGAAAGCGCCGCCTCCGCCGAACAGAGCGCTACACCGCAGTCTGGGGGGGCGCAAGCTTCCGCTGCTGTATTGACTGCCGATCGCACGACAATAAGGGTCGGCGAGCGGATCACATTCTCGGCCTCCATAACGGGCGCGCCGGAAGCTGAAACCCTGACGGGCAAACTTTACGCGGGCAGCGTGACGTTCAAAGTAGACGGCGTAGCCGTGCAGACCGTCCCATTGGGCACAAGTTCCGTTGCCATATATTCCACGAGCGGGCTTGCGCAAGGAACGCATACGATTGAGGCTGTCTATAGCGGGTTCTACGGACAATTTCACGAGGTCAATTATCGCGTCGCGGGAAGCAGCGCCGCTGTTGCCGTGACGATCAATAAGGCGGAATCCAATAACGGAAACGGGGCCCCTTACCCACCGACGAGCCCCATTCCCGAAACGACGGATAACGGCACGGATATTCTGATCAACGGAAAGGCGCAGAATGCAGGGACGGCAATGAAGAGCATACGAAACGGCCAGCATGTGACCACGATTGCGATCGATCCGAAGAAGCTGGCAGACAAGCTGAAGGCCGAAGTCAACGGCTCGGTCATTACAATTCCGGTAGCTGCCGGGCCTGATGTCGTCATCGGCGAGCTCAACGGCCGGATGATTAAGGATATGGAAGAGAAGCAGGCTGTGCTTGAAATCAGGACGGACCGTGGGGCGTATACATTGCCCGCTCTGATGATCAATATCGACGCGATTTCCGATAAGGTGGGCAAGTCGGTCGCGCTGGAGGATATCAAGGTACAGATTGAGATTGCGGTTCCGGCTGCGGACAAAATCAAATGGGTGGAGAATGCGGCAGAGAGAGGCTCATTCAAGCTTGTCGTACCGCCGGTTGAATTTACGGTACACGGAACTTATGGAGATCAGGCGATTGAAGTCGCCAAATTCAATGCATACGTGGCGCGTACGATCGCGGTTCCGAAGGACGTCGATCCGGGCAAGGTGACGACGGGCGTGGTCATCGATCTGGACGGAACCCCGCGCCATGTGCCGACCAAAATCGTCGTGGTCGACGGCAAGCATTACGCCCAGATCAACAGCTTGACGAACAGCACGTATGCCGTCGTCTGGCATCCGCTTGAATTTGCCGATATGGCGAAGCATTGGGCGAAGGATGCGGTTAACGATATGGGAGCGCGGATGATCATCGAAGGGACGGGCAATGGCCAGTTCAGTCCCGATCGCACGATCACGCGAGCCGAATTTGCGGCGATCGTCGTTCGAGCTCTCGGACTGAAGCCGGAAAGCGGGGCAGCGACGTTCTCTGACGTAAAGGCGTCGGATTGGTACAGCAGTTCGGTTGGTGCTGCGTATGGATATCAACTGATTGGCGGTTTGGAGGACGGCACCTTCCGCCCGATGGATAAGGTTACGCGGGAACAGGCGATGGTCATTCTCTCCAATGCGATGAAGCTGACAGGACTGAAGGCCAAGCCGTCTGCTCAGCCGGCAGAAGCAACGCTTGGCAGGTTCGAAGACGCGCAGGGGGTATCCGCTTGGGCGAGAAGCGGCGTTGCAGACGTGGTACAGGCGGGTCTGGCATCCGGACGCAGCGCGGTTAAGCTTGCGCCGAAGGATTACATGACCAGGGCTGAGGCTGCAACCCTGATTCAAAGACTTCTGCGAGAATCCGATTTGATATAGAGAGAGCAGTTCCCCTTCAAACGTCGAACAATTTGGTTTCTAATGAAGCAAGTCGGAAGCGGATCGCCTTACATTGGGCGGTTCGCTTTTTATCGTTAACGACTCCTCGGCAGTTTTTACGGAATAGATCGTACATAGTCGTGTCCCCGCATGCGACACATGTGGAGTGTTCAGTGTTACTTAAATGGGCGGGGGATTAATGTCCCCCGCTTGATTTATGCCCCTACGGAAGCGGGGCGGACAATATTGTAGATAATTTTAATGCTGCTATCCGCATGTACTTCAATCTTATTAATCAACTTATGGATGACGTGTTTAAGTGCTTGCTCATTTTCAATGTCCAGCTTTGCTATCTTGCTTACTTGACGTTGGAAGTCCTGTAAGTAGCTACTGTAGGGTTGAAATAACGATCATGTGCACCGTACTGTCCCATACTCTTGAATTTGCTAGGTTTCGTTCTCTTTGTTGCGCTCAAAGGACGGTGCGTGTTGCGCTAGTAAATAGAATTGTGTCACACATTTTGTCGCAACAACGTGACAAGGTAGTACCTTTACGGAATGAAATTGGAGTTGGTTTAGAATGAATGAAGCGCTGAAACCCTTGATTTTACTGAGGTAGTATCTAACAGGGTGGGGGTCAGTGGTTCGTACCCACTACAGGGTCATTATAGCAGAAGCCTTACAGCCCTTGAACTGTAAGGCTTCTTCATTGATACAGTCTATTGGAAAGTAAATCATACTGCGTTGATTTGAACCTGCTTAATTCTTTCTGCAAATCAATACATGTAAAAACTCCCCATCTAGCCCCAGTTGTCTATTTTTTTCCAAATAAATAGTAGTCGATATCGCATTTGAGAAAAATTTGGTGATATCTAACCCATACTCATATGTTACAAGCGAACCATTTTTATCAATAGGATTTCCATGATAATCTGGTTCGAGAATATGTTCAACCTCATTATTAACTATCCTTGCCCTCTGAACTGTTTTATCTAATTTTGTATAAATAGGGACTGTAAATATATGTACTCCACCAATTTTTAGTACTCTTTCAATCTCTTTAAAGGCTTCTATTGGGTTCATTACATGTTCAAAAACATCTTGAGTAATGAATATATCGATACTCTCACTATCAAATGTTAAACTCTCCAAATTTTCACAACGTACGCCATTATAATATTCCCCAAGATTTATATTCGGAAAAAAATGAGAATCCGTGTAACTTTTACAATTATTTTTCAAGTAATCTGCTGAAGCACCACCTGGAGACGATTCATGAATTATTAAATTTCTCCAATTATTTTCAAATTGATTTAATACATGCACAAGCGCCCTCTCTCTTGGGATTGAATGACAATACAAACATAAGTACTCATCCCTTAACCAATTGCCTTTTTCATAAAAATATGTTTCTTTTTCACAAATAGGACAATATCCTGAGTTCACTTTAGAACTTTCTTGGTTGTCTGCCCCCACAAAAACGGCTAAGTCATCGATTAACGTTTTTCCATCATTTAATAGTTGTTCCTTCACTTCTTGAAATAAATTGTTAGCACGAATCGCAATGTAGTAAGGAAAACCACATTCCCCCAACTGCTCATATGTATAGACTATAATATTATCAATTTCCTTTATTTCATCAGCTCTTTTATCGCAAAACGCATAAACAGCATCGCCATATCCCATTAATTTAAGAAATTCATAAATGCCTCTTCCGATGATTCCTGCTCCATAAATAATAAGTTTATTTTCTTTTTCCATGTTATCTCCTTAGAGGTTGTTATGATAGAAATATATCATATGCCAGTAAAGTTAAACACTGAAATATTAGTTTTTCTTCAAGTTCCAGTAGTCAGTAATCACAATATATTTATGACTATCAAAATGGTATATTAGCGACATTGAGGGGGGCGGGTGAATACCCGTGAGGGTTCAAATTCCTCCGACCGCATACCTCAGAAAACCCTTGTATATCAAGGGTTTTAGTCATTTCTAATAACATGAAAGCCGAATGAGCAGGGGATGAAAACTGCTACAATTCGGCTTTTTGTCACAACAGTGTCACATCGTGTTTTGGAACAATGCTTTACCCAATATGTTCGCGGCTTCGCGTTGCATGTTAGGGCACAAATGTGAGTACAGATCGAACGTCATTATAATTGAACTATGTCCTAGTCTTTCTTGAATAACTTTAGAATTAATATTACGTTTTAGCATCATGCTTGCATGAGTATGACGCAGATAATGAAACCTTTGATTTTCATGCTGGAACGTCCGATGTATATATTCGACACTATAATACAGCGTTTTCCTATTTTAACCACATGGAAGTCAAGCGAAAAAGCGCTTGGCCTTTGTTTATTTGAACCATTTCATAACTCTAAAGGAAAAACATCGTTTACGCGATTGATAATTATAATGTACAAATTAAAATTATATTTTACATAATGTAATATATATTGTACATTAAAATGGCGGAGGTGATAAGTTGGAATTTTTAGTGAAAAACAGAGTGAAGGTAGCAAGAATCGAAAAAGGAAATTTGTCTCAAGAAGAACTGGCAGAATTAATTGGCGTTAGTAGACAGACCATCAGCTTAATCGAGTCTGGAAAATATAATCCGACCATTAAGCTTTGCCTTGCGCTGAGCAAGGTACTTAACAAGAAGTTGGATGCATTATTCTGGATAGAAGGGGATACCGACCATGAGTAAACAACGAATGATCGATGATGAACGAGTGATTTTTGCTAGAAATGAAGGGGCAATGATTACTTTACAGTGTCTGGTAGCGGTGATGTTTATCGACCTAATCCTGCAAGCGCTGATCCCGGAAAAGTTAAAGCTGCATGTATGGCCAGAGGTGTTCCCTGAAGGCTTTCCGATCGATATTGGTTTCATGTTCAGTTTTATAGCGATCATGGGCTTTTATCATAAATGGAGACGTGAACAAACCATCGGCACAGCAAGATTTGTTTTCGCTCTTTTTATCGCTTTATTTCTTTTCGTTGTGATTTTCGGTGTCGTTGCCATATGGAGACAAAATCAAGGTCTACCTGTTTGGCCATAACCATAACGAGCAATGCACTGCGACTGTCACTTATTCATCACATGTGGAGTGCCTAATATTGAATACCGATTAAGGAGCCGTTACTTGAAAAGAAAATACGTAAAGATAACAAAAATAAGTATTTTTATTATTGTTTTGCTTCTTGCAATCGGATTGGTTTTTCCAACATGGACGCCTCGAATTGAAGGAGAGAATAGCATAAGTTCTTTAAAACAGATCGAGATTAACGGCACTGATCATGAAGTCATGATTAGGGGAGTGGATCGACGCAATCCGATAGTAATCTTTGTGCATGGCGGTCCTGGCTGTTCTGAAATTCCTTATGTGCGGAAATATCAAGATTTGCTTGAAAAAAACTTTACAATCGTACACTATGATCAACGCGGAAGCGGGAAGTCGTATCACTTTTTTGAGGATTACTCTAAATTATCCGCAGACTTGCTCGTAGATGATTTATTGGCATTAACGGATTATGTTGAAAAGGAACTTGGACAAGAAAAAGTGTTGCTGATAGGCCATTCTTATGGCACATATATTGGGATGAAAGCTGCCGCAAAAGCGCCGGACAAATTTGTTGCTTATGTTGGAATCGGGCAAGTTGCCGATCATGAGAAAAGCGAGTTGGATAGCTTGAATTATTCCATTGAACAAGCAAAATTAGCCGGTAATTTAAAAGATGCAGAACGATTAGAACAGATTCGAGGTCCAATAGAAAGAGGGGAGCAACTTACCCCAAGAGATATGGTTCGAAAATATGGCGGAGCAGCTAGATTAATTGATGATAACAGGGATTATTACACAGGGTTTCTCTTTAATCCGGAGTATAATTTGCTAGATGTCATTCGCTATTTAAAAGGAGTTTCATTATCGCAAGAAATTTTGTTGGAGGAAGAGTCGAAAAATAATATTACAAGTATTGTTGATAAAGTTGATATACCCGTTTATTTTGTGATGGGGCAATATGATTATATGACATCTGTAGATGCGGCAAAAGAATACTTTGAAGTACTGGAAGCGCCGAAGAAGGAGTTTGTTATTTTCGAAAAATCCGCTCATTATCCTCAGTTTGAGGAGGAAGAGTTATTTGCTGAATGGTTGAATAAAACATGGAGTCAGCTTAAATTTTGAGGAGTAGTCACTGTCTACTCATCACTTGTGGAGACCGTGTAAAAAACGTGTCCAGAAGAACCGAAGTGACGCCGGGATAACCCGTGCGTCTTTTTTGTTTTCGAAATAAACGTATTATTTAAAATGTTTATTAATTGTTGAGTGCCGCTTTTATATAATGGCCCTCAAGCGTTGGGAATTGAGGTTCGTAAGCATCGAGAAAATGTATCTTTATAGCAACTAGAGAGAGGAAAATGAACATGCAGAGCAAGAAACGCGGTAGAACGATCATCGCCAGTTTCGTCATTTTTTCAATGTTGTTATCGAATTTTGTTTTTTTTAACCAGCAAGCGAGGGCTGCGGAAATAGCGGACCCCAATCAAAATACGTACAGTTTCAGCAAGAACAGCGGCAGCGTGACAAGAGGCGAGACTGTCACGGTAACCGCTGAAGGCTCACGGCAATCCGCATCCGATCCGTCGGATCAAGACCAGCGTTACATTCCTTTCATATTGGAAGTGACATTACCGGGTAATACAATAGTCAAAGAGTTCAATGGAAGCAATGCGGCCAGTTTCACGCCTACTATTGCAGGGGTTTGGGACGTATCTATTCTTTTCATGTTGCAGGAATATAATGATTCAACCCAACAATGGGTGAATAAGTGGCAATTTGATACAAAGCCCGACACGTTTACGGTGAAAGCTTCACCGAACCCCGCCGACGAGAGTAAGAACAGTTTCAGTATTAGCACGACCACGACTGTTCAAGGTACTCCCGTTACATTGACCGCTGCAGGCGATCGGCAAAATATAGTTGTTGGAGAGGCCGATGGAGCCGAGCGCTTCATCCCGAAAAGCTGGCGGTGGAAGACGACGGATAGTACGTTTAGCGATGATGGGTCGGGTAACTATACCGCCTCTTTTACACCGTCAGAAGAAGGCAATAATTTTATTGACGCTACGTTTGCATTGGAGAAATGGGATAGCGCAAGCGGCACTTGGCAAGAGACCAGCGTAAAAACGATATTGACGGAAAGTGTACAGGTGAGTCGGGCGCCGGTAGATGCGAATCCTGACAATAATTCTGCAAGCGTAAGCGCCAGAGATGTTATTTATTTGGGTACCACGGGCTTCTCAATCACCGTTAGAGGAGACCGGTTAGGAGTGCCGGGTCCGATAGCCGGGGATACGAGGTATACGCCGATAAAGTGGGAAGTATTGGAGACCGGTGAGGTAGAATATGCGTTGCATTTTGCGATACCGTCCGTAGGTACTGCTAACTATTATCCTACGGCACCAGGTAGATATACGATTGAAGTTACCTTCAAGAAGGAACAGTATGATGGCAATGGTTACTGGACGGATATGAATGCTAATGATACCAAGACGTCGACTACCGTTATCGTGTCCGGACCTCCGACGCTTGCCGACGTCAATAATAATACTGCCGAGTTAAGCGCAAGCATAATCAAGGAAGGCAGCTCGGTCACAGTGACCGCAGAGGGCGATCGGCAGTCGGCGACTGGCGTGTCGCATCAAGATGAAAGATACTTTCCGAACAAATGGGTATTGCTTACAACGGACGGAAGTGAAGAGGCTCTCGGAAATATTGATTACGACGACGTTCAAGATAGTTATTCTTCCGTAATCACCCCCTTAACGGAAGGCGAATATGAGTTGAAAGTATCTTTCCAAAAGCAAGTATATGATTTGAAAGGTGAGCTCTGGTTAACTGTTTTCGGCGAGTCGTCCAAGAGCTTTAGCTTAACGGTAATGCCGGTGGCGAAACCTGAAAAAAATACGTTAAGCGCAACCCCAAGCTCAAAAGAAGTTACTTTGGGGGACAGTTTCACATTGACTGCCGTCGGGGACCGGCAATCTGAAACCGGATCGTTTGATGGCAATGAAAGATTCATTCCGGTAAGCTGGGCTTTATCGGATGGGACGTCAGGTTTGTTCAGCTTAAACGGCGGAAGCTATACATCCCAGTATACGCCTTTATCGGCGGGGACCCGAACCGTGACGGCAACCTATAAAAAGCAGGTATGGAACAGTACCGACAATCAATGGGAAGACACCGGCGTAACGGATACGAAAACGATAGATTTGACGGCAATGGCCGCGACTGGGCCGACGCAACCGACGGAAGCGGACGCCGGCAACAACAGTGTCAGCGCGAACCCGAGCAGCGTAACGACAGGCACAGCGGCCACGTTGACGGCGACTGGAGACCGGCAATCGGCGGACGGCGCATTTGTGGGCGACGAGCGTTACGTGCCGGTAAGCTGGAGCTCGGCGGAGATCGGCAAGGCGGGAACATTTACGAAAGGCAGTAACGGGATTTATACTTCCGATTACACGCCTTCGATAACCGGAAGCCATACGGTAACGGCGACGTTCCAGATGCAAACGTGGAACGGTACGACATGGGTAGCGGTTACTGGAGCGAACGATACGAAGACAACAACGGTTACGGCAACGGCCGCGACTGGGCCGACGCAACCGACGGAAGCGGACGCTGGCAACAACAGTGTCAGCGCGAACCCAAGCAGCGTAACGACAGGCGGAACAGCCACGTTGACGGCGACTGGAGACCGGCAATCGGCGGACGGCGCATTTGTGGGTGACGAGCGTTACGTGCCGGTAAGCTGGAGCTCGGCGGAGATCGGCAAGACGGGAACATTTACGAAAGGCAGTAACGGGATTTATACCTCCGATTACACGCCTTCGATCACCGGAAGCCATACGGTAACGGCGACGTTCCAGATGCAAACGTGGAATGGCACGGCGTGGGTAACGGTTGCTGGAGCGAACGATACGAAGACAACAACGGTGACGGTAACGGCAGCAACTGGGCCGACGGAAGCGGATGCCGCCAACAACAGCGTCAGCGCAAACCCGAGCAGCGCAACGACAGGTACAGCGGCCACGTTGACGGCGACTGGAGACCGGCAATCGGCGGACGGCGCATTTGTGGGTGACGAGCGCTACGTGCCGGTAAGCTGGAGCTCAGCGGAGATCGGCAAGACGGGAACATTCACGAAGGGCAGTAATGGCAGCTACACATCTGCGTATACGCCTTCGATCACCGGAAGCCATACAGTAACGGCGACGTTCCAGATGCAAACGTGGAACGGTACGACATGGGTAGCGGTTACTGGAGCGAACGATACAAAGACAACAACGGTGACGGCAACGGCCGTGACTGGGCCGACGCAACCGACGGAAGCGGACGCCGGCAACAACAGTGTCAGCGCGAACCCAAGCAGCGTAACGACAGGCACAGCGGCCACGTTGACGGCGACTGGAGACCGGCAATCGGCGGACGGCGCATTTGTGGGCGACGAGCGTTACGTGCCGGTAAGCTGGAGCTCGGCGGAGATCGGCAAGACGGGAACATTCACGAAGGGCAGTAACGGGATTTATACTTCCGATTACACGCCTTCGGTTGCCGGAAGCCATACGGTAACGGCAACGTTCCAGATGCAATCGTGGAACGGTACGGCGTGGGTAGTGGTTGCTGGAGCTAACGATACGAAAACGACAACGGTGACAGTAACGGCAGCAACTGGGCCGACGGAAGCGGATGCCGCCAACAACAGCGTCACCGCGAACCCGAGCAGCGTAACGACAGGTACAGCGGCCACGTTGACGGCGACTGGAGACCGGCAATCGGCGGACGGCGCATTTGTGGGTGACGAGCGCTACGTACCGGTAAGCTGGAGCTCGGCGGAGATCGGCAAGACGGGAACATTCACGAAGGGCAGTAACGGGATTTATACCTCCGATTACACGCCTTCGATCACCGGAAGCCATACGGTAACGGCGACGTTCCAGATGCAAACGTGGAACGGTATGGCGTGGGTAGTGGTTACTGGAGCTAACGATACGAAGACAACAACGGTGACGGTAACGGCCGCGACTGGACCGACGGAAGCGGACGCCGCCAACAACAGCGTCAGCGCGAACCCGAGCAGCGTAACGACAGGTACAGCGGCCACGTTGACGGCGACTGGAGACCGGCAATCGGCGGACGGCGCATTTGTCGGCGACGAGCGTTATGTGCCGGTAAGCTGGAGCTCGGCGGAGATCGGCAAGACCGGAACATTCACGAAGGGCAGTAACGGCAGCTATACGTCATCTTATACGCCTTCGATCACCGGAAGCCATACGGTAACGGCGACGTTCCAGATGCAAACGTGGAACGGCACGGCGTGGGTAGCGGTTGCTGGAGCGAACGATACGAAGACAACAACGGTGACAGTAACGGCAGCAACTGGGCCGACGGAAGCGAAGACCGACAACAACAGTGTCAGCGCAAGCCCAAGCAGCGTAACGACAGGCACAGCGGTCACCCTGACGGCTGACGGAGACCGGCAATCGGCGGACGGCGCATTTGTGGGTGACGAGCGTTACGTGCCGGTAAGCTGGAGCTCGACGGAGAGCGGCAAGACGGGAACGTTCACGAAGGGCAGCAACGGCAGCTACGCGTCTGCGTATACGCCTTCGGTTGCCGGAAGCCATACGGTAACGGCAACGTTCCAGAAGCAAAGGTGGAACGGTACGACATGGGTAGTGGTCGCTGGAGCGACGGATACGAAAACAATAGTTGTAACCGTTAGTAATGGAAGCTCCGGCTCGACTCCGTTGCCGTCAACTTCAACATCCGAAGGTGAAACTGAAACCAGCGTCATTGTTTTGGTTAATGGCAAAGCCGAAAACGCAGGCACAGCAAAATCGACTACAATTAACGGTCAATCGGTGATGACCATCCTCGTCGATCAGAAAAAGATCGAGGAAAAGCTTGCGATTGAAGGGTTTGGTGCGGTCGTGACGGTTCCGGTGAAGACCAATTCCGATGTGGTTGTAGCTCAGCTTAATGGCCAGTTAATCCGGGAAATGGAAGACCTCCATGCAACTCTTGTTGTAAAGACCGATCGTGCAATATACACGGTGCCTTCACTGCAGATCAACATGAATGAGGTATCGAGCCATATTGGAACCACGGTTCCGCTGCAGGACATCAAGGTAGAGCTTCAATTTGGCACAACGCCGACCGATATGGCGAAGATCGTCGCGCAAGCGGCAACGAACGGAAGCTTTACTCCTGTAATGCCAGCGATGGATTTTATAGTCAAGTACACCTATGGCGATAAGACAGTAGAAATTTCAACCTTCAGCATATATGTTGAACGAGCTATTGCAATTCCGGAAGGCATCGATCCGAACAGGATTACGACTGGCGTCGTCGTCGATCCGGATGGCACTTCTCGCCATGTGCCGACGAAGATTACGATCATCGATGGCAGGTATTACGCCGTTATCAACAGCTTGACCAACAGCACATACTCGGTCGTGTGGCACCCGCTCGAATTCAGTGATGTTGCGAAGCATTGGTCGAAAGATGCGGCGAACGACATGGGGTCCCGCATGGTTATCGAAGGCACCGGCAATGACCAGTTCAGTCCAAATCGCGATATTACTCGCGCCGAATTTGTGGCGATTATGGTCCGCGGTTTGGGGTTGAAACCGAGTAAAGAAGCCGCTCCTTTCTTGGATGTCAAGGAGAAGGATTGGTATAATACCGCGATCAGTACGGCATTCGCATACGGATTGATCGATGGGATCGGGGACGGTACGTTCCGCCCGAACGACAAGATTACGCGAGAGCAGGCCATGGTCATTATCGTCAAGGCGATGAAGATCACCGGTCTAAAAGCCAAGCTTTCAGCGAAATCGATTGAATCGCTGCTCCGTCCGTTTGCAGACGCAGCCGCTTCGTCCGAATGGGCAAAGAGCGGCATTGCGGACAGCATCCAAGCAGGCATTATCATTGGAAAAAGCGATACGCAGCTCGCACCGAAAGCTTATATCACTAGAGCCGAGGCTGCAGCGGTTATCCAGCGGCTGCTTCGAAAATCCGATCTAATTTAAGATCAAGGCTCAAAAAGAACCTGGAATCCATTGAGTATGATGTTATAGGATGCGGTCCAAGCTATAAAGTCCCCGTATTTAGAAGCGTCAGGGTGAATCCCCTGACGCTTCTTTGCTGTACGCCCAGCGTGGGCGTCATCTATACGGTCCGCAATGGGGGCTGGCGAGCGCCTACCATTAGCCAAGAGCAACGGTGTCCGCCGTGAGGCTGAATCGGAAGGAAGCCGAAGGCAAACGCACGGCTTGAGGTACACGAATCCAATTTGAGCTATCTAAATGCCGGCGTCATGGGACAAGCGCATTGACAATCTTAACCGCTTCTTAATGGGGTGGATAGGCTACTTCCAAATTGCTGCCGCCAAGAAACACTGTGAGACCTTCGACCAATGGATTCGGAGAAGGCTGCGAATGTGTTTATGGAAACAGTGGAAGAAACCGAGCGCACGCATGAGGAAACTGCGCAGTCTTGGAGTCCCCCAGCGGCTTGTGTACATGATGGCACACGCACGAGGTGGCCCATGGACCATTTCCCGCAATACAAATAATGCCCTCGGCGTCTCCTACTGGGAGAGCCAAGGGCTGAAGAGTTTGCTTAATCGGTATTTGGAACTACGTTAACCTTTAGGAACCGCCGTATGCGGACCCGCATGTACGGTGGTGTGAGAAGTCGGGGGCTTGCCGCCCCCTCTTACTCGATTCGCCCGAATCCAATCGCTGTTTGAAAGGATAGTGTGTTAGAATGTGCAATAAACATCGCTGCATTTTTTATTGAGGTACGCTCAGGGGGTCCATAGAATGAATGTACACGAGGGAGGGTTTCTAGATGATTAGGATGAAACGCAGAATGAACTTGATCACGCTCATTCTCCTTCTCATGTGCATTATCATTATTCCGGTTCTTATCCAAGGTTATATGTTGGGCAAAGGAGCGGTTAAGCAAGTGGAGACGTTGTACGATAAATCGGTATCCAGCAACATGGAGTCGCTCTCCATCAGCTTGGATTTTTATGTAAATCATATCGAGGATTATATTCGCACTCTGTCGCAGGATCAGGAATTGCAGAGGTTGCTGGATCGCGATGCCAACGTCTCCATCAGCAGTCAAGCCGTTATGGAGCGCCTCAAGTCTTTTACCACGGCCTATCGGCTGAGAGTGCCTTTATACGTTCAGATCCTGACCGATCAAGGGGAAGTGTTCAGTAATAGCGCCCTGCACGATACGGAAGTCGAAAGGTTCAAGCAAATCGTGCGCGGATTTAATTGGCCCGAAGATAGGATTCCTTATGACAATAACATCATGTATCGTAATGTAGGCGTCAATCTTCACGATCTCTCCGGCGAGCATAAGGCTTTATACTTTACGAAAAATATTGTGCAAGGAAATCAGGCTCTTGGCCTTTTGAATGTAGAAGTGAACGATAGCTTATTTCAACGGCTGCTGCGCAAAATTCAACTAAACAGTTCTACGCTTGCTTTCATTAGCAAGGAAGACGGAGAATTGCTTATTTCGAGCGAGGACAATGACTCTCCTCTACAGGATCTATCGAAAAACGCGATTTCGACGGCAAAGAAAAACGGGGGAGAATACGAAAGCTTTCATATCAAGTGGAACGGGCAGAGCTACTTCTGTTCCGTCCAGAATATTCCCTTTCTTAGCTGGTATCTAATTGCCTTAACGCCTGAAGAATTTGTAGCGAGTCCGACTAAACAGTTGTGGAATCATACGCTGACCTTGACGGTAGCCTCCATTGTATTAATTTCGCTCATCCTGTATATTTTCACAAGAAAAGCGATGGTGCCGATCTTAAATTTATCCAAGACGGTACGCAAAATCCGCTTTAACGACCCCGTTCAGGGGCATAGTATCCATTGGCACTTCCAGTACAAGGGATTGGAAGAGATCGAAATTTTATTTTCCGGCATTCAACAAATGGTTAGCCGGATCAATGAACAGATCGAGCGGATCCAAACGGATGAACGAGAAAAATCAAACCTGGAATTGAATCTGTTGCTCTCGCAGATTAAACCCCATTTTTTGCATAATTCGATCAACTCGATCCGCTGGATGGCGGAAATGAAGGGCGAGAAGACGATTGCCCAGACGCTTGTCAATCTGAGCAGCATGCTTAACTATACGTTAAGCAAATCACTCACGATCTGGAGCACCGTCGGTGAAGAAATGGATTATGTAAGGAGCTATATCGCTTTTCAGGAAAAACGCATTTTCATGAAAATCGAAACGATATGGAATGTGCCGGAGGAAGTCCGAAACGCGAGAATTCTCAAGCTGACGCTGCAGCCGATCGTCGAGAATGCCATATTGCACGGATTTGCCGATCTCGACGGGATAACGCCGCAATTAACGCTGTCGTGCGTCGCGGAAGAAGGGCAACTGCGGGTGGAAGTCGCAGATAACGGAGCCGGTATCGAGGAATCCGCAATTGCCGGAATGCTGTTTAATGACCCGGAAGGGACAGAAGATGAGGAAAGAATATCGGGTATCGGGTTGAAAAACGTGCACCGTCGCTTGCAGTTGGAGTACGGCGCGCATTATGGAATCGAAATTCGAAGCGAAATAGGCAAGGGGACGGCCGTCGCGCTAACTTTTCCTAATATCGATCATATAGGAGGAGCCTCCGAATGAAAGTGATGATTATCGAAGACGATATGCTCGTTAGAATGGGAATAAAATCGTTGATCCCTTGGTCGGAGTTGGGACTTGAGGTTGTCTGCGAAGCCAGGGACGGGGCTGAGGCCGTAGAGCTGTACGAGAAATTTTTGCCCGAAATCGCGCTTGTGGATATTCTGCTTCCGAAGATGAACGGGCTGGATTTTATAGAGAAGGTGAAACCGCTCAATCCTCGCGGAGAGTTCATTATTCTTACCTGCAATCAAGATTTCGAAACGGTTCGCAAATCGCTGCGTCTGGGCGTTCATGATTTCATCGTGAAATCGACGATGGAAATTGAAGAGCTTCAACGGATATTGAAGCAGTTAACGGACAAGATGAAAGCCACATTGTCGTCTCAAGAGGAACCTACATCGGAGACCGGTTCGAGATTCATTCGCAAAGCGGGTCTGTTGAGAGATTGGTTGCACGGATTGTATAACGGCGCGGAGACGGAAGATTTCGCAGAGAAACTGGGCGAGTTTAAATATTTTCTCGAAGAGGGACAATATCAGGCATGGGCCGTGGCATTGGACGTTTCCGGGAGCGATTCGATTCTTACTTCCCAGGAAGTCGCGAAAATCGGCCATTCGATCAATCATATGGCTGAGGAGCTTTACCGAGGAAAGCTAATCGGGTTCGTGGAGAACATCAAAGACAGCCGCTGGCATGTTCTGTTGCGCAGCGGGAACGGCATGGAGATCGACCCGGAGCTATTGATCGACTCCGTGTCGCAGTATCTCGGCCATTCCCTGTCCATCGCGGTAAGCAATCCATTTGTGGATTGGCGGGAGTGGATAGAGTACGACCGTATAGCGAGCGAACTGCTCAGCCTTAAATATTATTGCGATGACGATCATTTGTTCCAGGGGGAACCGCCCGAAACCACGCTTACCGATACCATGTTCGTATGGAAAAAGTCGATGATGAACAAGCTTACGGGGTTTCTATTCGAGCAGGCGGAAGATCATCTTGTCGACCTGAAGCGGGTCATTGGTCCGCCTTATCCAAAGCCGACGTTGGCGTACAATGTACTTGAGGACGTTTTGTTCCAACTGAAGCAGATATCCGAAATGACAGGAAGACGTCTTCCGGAAGAGCAATTCCAAAGAACCGAGCTGCTGAAATGCGTCTCGTTGTCGCAAGCCGTTCAATTGCTGCACAGCGCGATCCAAGTCTTGCAGGATCCGATATCCAGGGAAAAGAGCGGCCATGAAAGAAAGAAGTTCGTCGATGCCACGGACTTATTCATTCAGGAGAATCGCTTTGAGGAAATCAGTCTAAATGGGATAGCGGCGCACCTGAAAGTAAGCCCGGTTTATCTCAGCCGAATTTACAAGGAAGAGAAGGGAGTATCGTTCAGCACTGCCGTATTGACGGCCAAGGTGGAGCAAGCCGAAACCATGATCCGAAGCGGAATGACCTTAACCGAAATTTCCGATAAGCTGGGATATTTGAATCTCAGCTCGTTTACCCGGATGTTCAAGAAAATCAAGGGTGTCGCTCCGTCGCATTACGCGGAATCGGAATCGGATTAAAAGATGTCAATGCCGATTTAAAAAATGATAAATCAACTGCTCTGTAGATATAAAGTGATAAACCAAATGGTTGGCTTAGGACATTCAACAGATTAAGGAAAGCTTCTATACTAGGCTTCAAGACATCAACTAACGAAAGAGGGAAGCTTTCCATGAGACTAAGAAGAGGGTCTGTTGTAGCCGCAGCATTAATCATGGTACTGGCACTCGTGCTTAACGCATGCGGCAATGGCAAAAATGAAAGCGCTTCTTCCGGCAGCAACGGAGAGAAGCAAATCAAACTTGTTTTCTGGAATTCAGGGTTTGCCACCATTGACGAAAATAACAAATCCAAAAAAAAGGAAGACTTCTATATCTCCCAAGCGGTGGAACGTTATCAGAAGCTGCATCCGAACGTCAAAATCGACGTGCAGGACGTTCCTTCGGGAGACGAGCTGTTCGCTAAATTCCAAACGGCAAGCATCGCTAAGAACGGTCCAGACCTGACCGTACTCTGGTCCGGTTCGTACATGCTTCGCTTTAAGCAATTTTTGGAGCCGATGGACCCGTACTTCTCGGCAGAAGAAAGAGCCCGAATCGTCGGTTGGAGCGCAACAACGGAAGACTTCACGAACGACGGCAAAGCCTACGGCGTTCCGTTCGGGACGGACGGCACGTTCCTCCTGGCGTACAACAAAAAGATTTTTGCCGACGCGGGGGTCGATCCGGTCGCACAGCGTCCGAAAAACTTCCAGGAATTCGTGGCCATGCTCGAGAAGATCAAAGCGCAAAACGTGACGCCGCTCGGCTTGTTCAAAGACAGCTTTCTTCATGTTCCCGACTACTGGATTGCTCAGACGGTAGATATTCCGGGTCTGGACAGCCTGGTCAAAGGCACGTCAAACTTCTCCGATCCTAAGCTAGTGAACGTAATGAAGGGCTGGCATGAGCTCTTCGACAAAGATTTGGTCATTGCGGACGATTCCATTCGTCAATTGTTCATTCAAGGCCAGCTTGGCATGAGCGTGGGAGCCAATTCGGATATTACGAACTTCAGCAAAGAGATGGGCGATAACGTCGGCTTCATGAAAATCCCGGATTTCAGCGAGGACGTCAAAATCCATGATGGCGGTCCCGGCGGCGTCGGCGCGGCGTTCGTTGTGACGAATTACTCCGAGCACGCGAAAGAAGCGGCCGAGTTCGTCAAGTTCCTGATGAGCAAAGAGGAGCAAATCAACAAAATCAAGTCCGGCGAAGCTCGGATTACCGTAGTCAACGACGTGGACGTAAACGAATACGTCAACGATCCGCTAGTGAAAACGATGCAGGATATGGCTAACGAACCGAGCACGATTTTCTGGCCGGATAACGTCTACCCTGCCGAGCTGACCAGCGAGATGATGTCGCTGCAATCCCTGGTGTCCAGCGGGAAAATGACAGCGGAAGAATTCATGAAGAAAATCGATCAGAAACGCGACGAGCTTCTGAAGAGCAAAAGCAACTAAGAGAAAATGACCTCCCGTTAAGGGAGGTCACTTTTACAAAAGGCAAGGAGGAAGATGGGAATGAGTCTTAAGCAAGAGCGCTGGGTAGGTTGGTTCTCCTTGCTGCCGGCTTTTCTGTTATTGGCGATATTCGTGGGCTATCCGATGTTCAATACGTTCTTTCATAGCTTTACGAAATGGGACGGGGTTACTTCCGTGTTCATAGGGCTGGATAACTTCAAGAACATCTTAAGCAACGGGGATTTGCCGCTCATGTTGCGCAATAATTTGATCTTTTTATTATCCGTTCCTGGCATCCTGTTGATCTCGCTCGCGGTATCGGTCCTGTTGCACGAGGAGGTTCGCGGCTGGCGCTTTTTCCGTTCCGTGTATTATTTGCCGGCCATTCTCTCGTCGGTAGTCATCGGCTTCTTGGCGAAATCCATGTTTACCAACAGAGGTGTCGTGAATACCCTTCTTGAGAATATCGGACTCGGTCGTCTTACCGTGGATTGGCTGAATACGGTTCCGACGGAATTTATGATCTTGATCCTCTGCTTCTACTGGCAAACGCTCGGCCAAGGCACGCTTATTTTTCTTTCGGGGCTTTCCTCCATATCCAATGAATTGTTCGATGCCGCAAAAATCGACGGCACGACTTGGCGGCAGCGCCTGTTCTACATCGTCATCCCGTCCCTGTACCCGGCCATCTTTTATTTTACGATCGTTAACGTCATCTATGTATTCGTGGGGCTGTTCGGGCTCGTTTATTCGATTACGGGCGGGGGCCCGGGTTACGAAACGACGCCGATCGATTACATGATCTACATTCAAGCCTTCAGAAGCGGCAATATGGGCTATGCGAGCGCGCTTTCGGTTTTTCTGTTCTTCATCGTCATGTTGATTACCTGGGTTCAGTTAAAAATATCCAAACGCTTGGAGCAGTAGGAGGACAAGATGAAAACGGCCTCGACAAGAGTGATTAGGTTGCTGATTTTTATCGTTCTCGCCCTCATCGCCATTCTATCCCTGTATCCTCTTTTTTACATGGCGTTCAGCAGCATGAAGCCGACGATCGAGTATATCAAACACCCGCTCGCGCTTCCCGAAACGTGGTACTTCGACAATTTCAAAGCTTTGTTTTACCGGTTTTCCCTGGTTCGCCTATTCGGCAACACGGTCTTGTACGTGGGCTTGAGCATGGTCGCTTGCCTCGTCGTCTCCGTTCCGGCGGCCTACGCTTTCGCCAAATTGAAATTCCGCTTCAGAAACGGATTTTACGTCGCGATGATCGCCACGATGACCATTCCGGGCATCACCTTTATCATTCCGAACTACTTGCTGATGTCCAGAATCGGCTGGACCGACCATATCGTGTCCGTCGTCGTCATCTGGGCCGTCTCCGCCATTCCGAGTACGGTATTCCTGCTTACTTCCCTGATGAGGGGGATGCCGGACGAAGTGCTTGAAGCCATTAAGATGGACGGAGCGAAATATCACCAGGCCATGATTAAAATCATTCTTCCGATGAGTCTGCCCGGCGTGGTCACGGTATCGATCTTTAACGCGACGAATTGGTGGAACGATCTGTTGACCCCGCTGATCTACTTGCAGTCCGACCATCTGAAGACGGTAACCGTGGCCGTAGCGACCGTGCTTAACAGGTTCAGCTCGGATTATCCGCTGCTGCTGTCCGGATTGCTGCTGGCCTCGTTGCCGCCGATCGCGATTTATATTATTTTCCAAGGTTTCATCCGCAAGGGCTTGGTCATCGGAGCCGTCAAATAACCCAAACCGAATGAGGGAAAGAAAGGAAGATCTGCTTATGAGTACGAATCCGACGAAGCAAGGCCGCCTGAATTCAAAAGTTGCCATCGTCACGGGCGCGGCATCGGGAATCGGCAAAGGCACCGCGCTGCTATTCGCCGAAGAGGGCGCGAAGCTGGTGCTGGTCGACTTGCACGAAGACAAGCTGAACGAAGTCGCCGCTGAAATCCGCGAAGAGGGCGGAAGCTGCGAAATCGTATGTGGGAACGTCGGCTTGATGGCAACCGCGGAACGCGCGGTGGCCCGCGCGGTCGACGTCTATGGCCGGCTCGATATCTTGTTCAACAATGCGGGTATTATGCCCGTCGGCGATATTCTGGATTATCCCGAAGAAACGTGGGATGAAGTGTTGCAGGTCAACTTGAAATCGATGTTCCTGATGTGTAAAAAAGCGATTCCCGAGATGCTCAAAGGAAACGGCGGCTCCATTATCAACACGTCGTCCGTGATGGCTTCGCTGACGGAACCGGGTTATACCGCCTACTCCGCATCTAAAGCGGGCATTATCGGCTTAACCAAGGAAATTGCCGTCTCGTATGCGGAGAAAGGCATTCGTTGCAACGCCATTTCTCCGGGCTGGGTCGAAACGGATATGAACGTCCGGCTTGCCGATAGCCTGGGAGGCATGGACAAATTGTACCCGATTATCAAGCAGCAGCAGCCGCTCGGAAGAATGGCTACGACGCGCGAGATCGCGTATGCGGTACTGTTCTTGGCCTCGGACGAGTCTGTAGTCGTCAACGGGTCCAATCTGAGCATCGACGGGGCGGCATCGGCCGCGATTTGATGATGTCGCGATGATTAATAAATAACGATATTGGAGGATTTGTCATGCCTAAGATCAGTATTATCGGAGCCGGCTCGGCCATGTTTTCCCTAAGCCTTATTAAAGATATTTGCCTTACGCCTTCCCTTGAGGGCAGCGTAATCAGCTTCATGGACGTTGACGAGCAGCGTCTGAACAGCGCCTATTCGCTTTGCGAGCGGTATGCCAAGGAGGCGAATATTTCTCTGGTTCTGGAAAAAACG
Organism: Cohnella boryungensis; assembly: GCF_042651945.1. Taxonomy (NCBI): domain Bacteria; kingdom Bacillati; phylum Bacillota; class Bacilli; order Caryophanales; family Paenibacillaceae; genus Cohnella; species Cohnella boryungensis. The sequence goes on from NZ_JBHSED010000036.1 coordinate 181,917, forward strand.
ACGGATCGGAGAGAATCGCTTCGCGGAGCCGACTTCGTCATGCTCGCCGCGCTGATCGGAGGCCATCAACGTCTGAAAGACGGATGGGACATCGCTCGGAAGCACGGGTATCGGTTTGGCGGAAGCCTCCACGTTATGCATGACGAAGGATTCTGGATCAACTTCGATCAGTTGCAATTGATGGAGTCGGTGATGCAAGACATTCTGGAAATCTGTCCGAACGCGTGGTACATGCTCGTATCCAATCCGGTCATGGCCGGCGTGACCTATTTGCAGCGGAAGTACCCGCAAGCCAAGCTGGCAGGCTTCTGTCATGGTTCCAACGGAATTAAAGCCGTCGCCGAGGTCATCGGGCTCGATCCCGAACAGATTACGTACGAAATTCCGGGCGTCAACCATTTTATCTGGCTGACGGAGTTCCGTTACAAAGGCAAAGACGCGTTCCCCATCCTGGATCGCTGGATCGAAGAAAAATCGGCGGCGTATATCGAGCAATGCGGCACTTGCGATTGGCTGGGACCGAAAGCGCTAGATCTTTACAAGAAGTTCGGCGTATTCCCGATCGGCGATACGGGAAATCCGGGAGGCGGCGCTTGGCCGGCCTGGCATCACGCGGATGAAGAGACGGAACGCTTCTATAAGGAAGATCCCGAGGCTTGGTGGCGCGACCTCTACTTCGCGGGCGGAGCCGCGGGCGTAGAGAAAATTCGGAAGGTTTCCGAGAATACGGCCGAGAAAGTGATGGATAGCTTCCCGCCGGTGCATTCGACGGAACCGATGATCCCGTTTATCGAAGCGATCGCGTGCGATGTTCCTAGGGTGATGATCCTCAATATTTTGAACGACGGCAATTACGTGCCCGGCATTCCGCTGGATTTTCAGGTGGAGATTCCTTGTTACGTCAGCGGAATAGGCGTTCAAGGCATTAAAACGAAAGGTTTGCCTAAGCCCGTCATTCAATATGCGCTGCGCGATCGCGTCGCTCCCGTCGAGATGGAGCTGCAAGCTTACGAAAGCGGAAGCTATGAAGACCTTGTTCAATTACTTCTCATGGATCCGTGGACCCGTTCCGAACAACAGGCGCGGGCGCTGTTGGACGACATTCTTCAAATGCCTAGCCTTGCCGCGATGAGACGGCATTTCAAGTGAAGGGGCTGGCGATATGGCAATCGAACGGTTTGACCTTTACGGCGAAACCGCGATAAGAGCGCGGAACGAGAAGCTGGAGATCGTATTGGTTCCGTCATGGGGGAGCAACTTATTGTCTTTGCGCTCTCTCGGGAAAAATCTTGATTTGCTGCGCTTCCCGCAATGCCGGGAAGAGTACGAAGCGGATCCGTTCATGTACGGACTGCCGATTCTATTCCCTCCGAATCGGATCGCCGACGGTAGGTTCGAATATAACGACAGGGAGTATCGCTTTAACATCAACGACCCTTCGGAACACAATCATACCCATGGCTTGCTGTTCGATGCGCCGTGGAAGCTTCTGCGAGCCGAAGTCGAGGGAGAACGAATCGTGCTGGAGACGATTATTCATTCGGAGGATCACGAAGGGATTCTGGCGCAATTTCCTCATCTATTTACCGTTCATATGAAGTACGTATTGGAACAGGCGTCTCTAACCGTCGAAGCGACGGTCAGCAATCGGGATAGCGCTCCGTTTCCTTGGGGGCTCGGTTATCATACGACCTTTAATTTCCCTTTTAACGGTTCCGGGGATTTGGCGGCGTGCCGGTTCGCGCTTAATGCCGATAAGCACTGGGTGCTGGACGAACGGTTTCTGCCGACCGGGGAGCTCGCGGATATCCCGTATTCGGAACAATTGCGCGAGGGGAAAAGCCTTGTCGGGCATGCGCTGGACGATGCTTTCCTAACGGCCGGCACCGGAGCGAACGAAGCGGTGCTGACGGATTCGGGCTCCGGCATTCGCGTCGTATACGGCGCCGACGAACAGTTCAAGCATTGGGTGGTTTACAATCATGATTCGAAACAAGGTTATCTTTGTCCGGAGCCGTATACTTGGATCACGAACGCGCCTAATCTGCGGCAGCTTCCGGAGGAAATGACCGGCTTCCGCGTTCTTCGGCCCGGCGAACAAGCCAAGACGACAACGCGAATTCGGATTGAAGAGGGGATCTAGACATGTCTTTGCGCAGCGATCGATGGTTCAAACATCCGTCCAAGGAAACGCGATTCCAGCATTTGTCCGCCATGAGGGCGAATGGACATGTCCCGGAATCCTTCGTAGGCAAACCCATTATCGGGATTTTCAACTCGTGGAGCGATTTGAATAGCTGCAATGCGCCTCACAAGGAATTAGTCGAGTTCGTCAAACGCGGGGTGCTGCTCGCCGGAGGTTATCCGCTGGAGATGCACACGATTACGGCGCCAGCGGATTTTATGAAGCCTTCCGATCTGCCTTATCGCAACTTGATGGCGATGGACGTCGAGGAATCCATTCGGGCTTTGCCGATCGACGGCGCGGTCATGCTCTGCGAATGCGACAAGACGACTCCCGCTCAGCTTATGGGCGCGGCCAGCAGTAATATCCCGTCGCTTCAGCTGGCCGCCGGGCATCGGGCCTCCGGAACTTTTCGCGGGAAGAAAGTCAATTACGGCACCGATCTATGGCGGTTAATGGACGATTACAATGCCGGACTGTTAACCGAAGAGGAGTGGACGGAGCTGGAAAAATGTATTTCGTGCACGCAGGGAGGGTGTCCCGTTATGGGGACCTCCTCCAGCATGAAATGCTTGTCCGAGATGCTCGGCATGATGCTTCCGGGCACCTCCACGATTCCGGCTACGCATGCCAGCCGCAAATGGGCGGCGGAAGAGACGGGGAAACGAATCGTAGCGATGGTCAAGGAGGAGTTGACTCCGTCCCGCCTGATGACGGAAACCGCATTCGATAACGCCATCAAGCTGCTCGCGGCGATCGGGGGCTCCACCAACGCGGTTATCCATCTGACCGCGATCGCGGGGCGCCTGGGTATCCGTATCCCCTTGAAGCGTTACGAAGAACTGTCCGCCGGCATTCCGCTGCTGGTTAATCTTCAGCCGAGCGGCGAGCACAGCATGGACGATTTTTTCGAAGCGGGCGGGCTTGGCGCCGTGATTGACAGGCTGTTGCCTCAATTGGACGCGACCCGTCTTACCGCTTTGGGGACTACTCTTGAAGAAGTCTATCGCGATGCCCCCTCCTACCGCGACGATATTATTACGACATTAGGCGAGCCCTTCAAAACGGATGTCGGCATTGCCGTACTCACGGGCAACTTGGCGCCTTCCGGCGCGATCCTGAAACGCTCCGCGAGCTCGTTCATTAACGGGAAGCACAGAGGTCAAGCGATCGTGTTCGACAGTTATGAAGACATGCATGAACGAATAGATAGCGAAGAACTGAAAGTAGACGAGACATCGGTGCTCGTTCTGCGAAATTGCGGTCCGGTCGGCGCCGGGATGCCCGAATGGGGAGCGTTGCCGATTCCGAAGAAGCTGTTGAAGCAAGGCGTGCGGGATATGGTCAGAATTAGCGATGCGCGAATGAGCGGAACGAGCTTCGGAACGAATATCCTTCACGTCTCCCCGGAGGCTCAGCTCGGAGGACCGCTCGCGGCGATCCGCGGCGGAGATTGGATCGAGGTCGACTTGGAGCGGGGAACCCTTCATGTCGAGCTTACCGACGAGGAAATCCGCGAGCGAATGAAAGCCTGGTCGCCTGTTCGCTTACACAAGCGCGGATATATGCGGATGTACGCGGACCATGTCTTGCAAGCCGATGAAGGCTGCGATCTCGACAACCTGCGTCCGGCCTCCGAAGACGAAGTTCCGTTTGTTGAACCGACCGTAGGAAGAGGATAGGCAAATTAGTCAGTCGTTCTTATCGAATGACGATTATGGAGGAATTAGCGATGAGTAGAGCGAAAGCATTCGCGGCCAGTCTGGGTCTGCCGGTCAATGATCGGTTCCAGCTCCCGACAAGCGATAAGAGATTCGAAGACGGCGCGCATTATCGGGTGGAGATTCCTTCCGTGGAAGGACCCGCAATCTTGGAAAGCGTCATCGCCGAGTCCAAGAAATTCGGGATAACGGTGAATCGGGTATCCCAGGGCAGCGGCATTATGCTGTTAAGCGACTCCGAGATCCGCGACATGGCGCAGATGGGGAATACGGAAGGGATGGAAGTGTGCCTCTTCGTCGGCCCTCGAATGAGCTTCGACATCGGCGGGATGGCTCTTAGCGCCAGCGGTAAGGTGCTTGGCGGAAGACATGCGGGGATGGATCAACTGCTCTACGCGTTGGAAGACGTATTTCGCGCGACGGATCTAGGCATTCGAAGCGTATTGGTGGCGGACGAAGGCTTAGTCTCGCTGATCGATCAAGCCAAGAACAAAGGACAATTGCCGGCCGACCTGGTCGTCAAGATCTCCGCGATGATGAGCCCGACGAACCCGGTAAGCGCGAAAATCATAACGGAGCTGGGCGGCAATACGTTGAATCTGGCCGGAGATATTACGCTTCCGCAATTGTCGTCGATTCGTGCGGTCGTCGATGCGCCCGTTGATCTCTATATCGAGTCTCCGGACGATATGGGCGGATTTATTCGGAATTACGAGATTCCGGAGATCGTAAGAATCGCCTCGCCGGTTTATTTGAAATTCGGGCTGCGCAACGCGACTAGCGTCTACCCTGCAGGGGCCCATAACAAAGAGGTTGCCAGAATCCAGTGCATGGAAAAAGTGAACAGAGCCCATCTGGGTCTGCAAGCACTGGAACGATATAACTCCGTTGCCGTTCAATCCGGCAAGTTCGCTAAAGGCTTGGGAATTCCTACTGTGAACTAATGCCGCAACCAGGGGATGGAGGGAAGAGAAAAATGACGATAGAGCAAACCTATCTGAACTATATCGACGGGAAATGGACCCCGTCCGTAACGGGAAGGGTAACCGCGAGTCTTAATCCGGCCGATACGAACGACATTGCCGGTTACGTGCAAGATTCCGGCGAAGAGGATCTGAAGCTTGCTGTGAGCGCGGCCAATCGTGCCAAGGGGGCTTGGCGTAAGCTCTCGGGCGCGGCGCGGGGCGATTACCTGTTCAAGGCGGCCAATCTGTTGGAGGCAAGGTTAGCCGATATCGCGGAGACGATGATGCGCGAGATGGGCAAAACCTTAGCCGAATGCAAGGGCGAAGCGGCCCGCGGAGTCGCGATTCTCCGTTATTATGCCGGTGAGGGCATGCGGAAGATCGGCGACGTTATTCCATCGACCGACAATGAAGCCATGATGTTCACCACTCGGGTGCCTCTTGGGGTCGTAGGCGTCATAACGCCATGGAATTTCCCGGTCGCGATCCCGATGTGGAAAATGGCGCCCGCGCTTATCTACGGGAATACGGTCGTAATTAAGCCGGCGATCGAAACGTCCATTACGGCTGCTAAGCTGCTAGCTTGTTTTGAAGAAGCGGGTCTTCCGCCGGGCGTTGTCAACATGGTTACCGGCGACGGCGCAACGATCGGCGGCGGCATTGCGCGGCATCCCGATATTCACGGCATTACCTTTACGGGCTCGAACAAGATAGGGAAACAGATCGGGCAAACCGCTCTAGCCCGCGGCGCGAAATACCAATTGGAGATGGGCGGGAAAAATCCGCTTATCGTCGCGGAAGACGCGAACCTCGATCTGGCGGTGGAAGCGGCGATCAGCGGCGGATTGAAATCAACCGGACAGAAGTGTACCGCGACGAGCAGAATTCTTGTACAGGCTTCGGTCTATGAAACGTTCCGCGCGAAGCTGGTCGATCAAGTGAAGCGGCTGAGGCTGGGGAACGGAAACGATTCCGCGACGTGGATGGGGCCTTGTGCGAACGAAAGACAGCGCGATACCGTTCTCTCTTACATCGACAAGGGGATCGCGGAAGGCGCGAACTTGCTCTGCGGGGGAGGCGTCCCTGCCGACGAGGAATTAAAGCTCGGGTATTACGTGCAACCGACCGTATTCGACGGAGTGACCTCGAAGATGACGATCGCTCAAGAGGAAATTTTCGGGCCGGTGCTCGCGCTTATCCCTTTCAATCATTTGGAGGAAGCGATCTCGGTTGCAAACGACGTGGAATACGGACTAAGCGCCTCTATTTTCACGCAAAATATCGGGAATATTCTCGCTTTTATCGCCGATATGGATGCAGGCTTAGTCCGCATTAACGCCGAAACGGCAGGCGTCGAGCTGCAAGCTCCTTTCGGCGGAATGAAGCAATCCAGTTCTCATTCGAGAGAGCAAGGGCAGGCGGCCATCGAGTTCTTCACTTCGATTAAAACGGTTTTTCTGAAAGCCTAGTAGGATCTCAAAAAGAAATAACGGACGATGAAGAAGATCAATTTCAAGCGCAAGGATTTGTCCTGAGCGAGGCACATAGACCGATACATGATATTCGTTATAAAAGCTGCCCTGCATGGAGCGGAAAATTGGCTGAAAGAAATGGAAAAAAGAGAACCCAAAATGTTTCCACATTAGGTTCTCGGAATGATCCCATAACTGGCTGACCTTCTCCTACTCGATCAGTGAGCCAGATTTACCTATTTACGGTTCGACGCCCCATTGCAGCGTACCGCTTGCGTAACCGGTCATCTTCGTCCAATCGACGTAGCTGGAGCCGGTCGGGCTGAACGAGTAATCGCCGGTTTGCGTGTAGTTGCTCCAGTCCGTACGGGCGATGCGGATCTGGATTTCGGCCGCCGCGCTCGGCGCGAGCGTGCCGGCGGCACTCGTGAAGCCGATCTCAAAATACGTGTCGGCGCCCGTCTTCGGCGTCGGCATCGTAACGAACGTTCCTGTTACGTTCGAGCTGCCGACATGCGACCAGTCGCACCAGAATGCTTGGGTTTTGTTCGCGTCGATTGTGTAGTAGTAACGCAGCTTGACGGTCGAGAGATCCAGCGCGGTTGTACCCATGTTGACGATCTTGACGCGCGGAGCGATCGTGTTGCTGGAAGCATCCGTATTGCCGCTGTACATTTGGATTTTGAAGCTGCCCGTCGGCGTCGTAACCGAAGGCGTCAGCGCGATGCTGTTGGAGTTCGTCGAGCCTGCCGCATTGGATGCAACGACGCGATAGTTGTACAGCGTACCGTTAACGGCCGTCGTGTCTGTATAGGTCAGGGCGGTCAAGTTAGAAGCGATTGCCGTATAAGCGCCGCTTCCCGTAGCGCGTTCGACTTTGTAAGAGGTTGCGCCGGTGGAAGCTGTCCATGTCAGCGTCGCTTGCGCGTTGCCTGCCGTGCCCGATACCGTGAGCGCGCCAGGCAAGTTGACCGTCGTGTCGACAACCGATACCGCGAGCACTGGATCGGTGCCTGCGCTGAAGTCGAACGTCAGGTTCGTCGTGCCGACGGCCTGTGCTGCGAGGTAGCTTTTCTTAATCGTAACCGTCGTGCCCGATACGGTGTAGTCCGTGCCGGATACGAGGGAGACGGAGCCGTTCTTAATGCCGCTAAGCGTATTTCCGTTCAGTGTCATCGTAACCGCGATATCGGCTTGGTTAGCCGTCTTCTTGTCGAACGAAGCGCTCGTCGGCGTGATGGACGAGTTGTTCGTCGGCGTCGTGTCGACGATCGATACCGTGAGAACGCGATCGGCGCCTGCGCTGAAGTCGAACGTCAGGCTCGTCGTGCCGACTGCCCGCGCGGCGAGGTAGCTTTTCTTAATCGTAACCGTTGTGCCCGATACGGTGTAGTCCGTGCCGGCTACCAGGGAGACAGAACCGTTCTTAATGCCGCTAAGCGTATTGCCGTAATAATTCACGGTTATCGCCTTGTCGCTTTGATTCGGCGTATATTTGTCAAATACTACGCTTGTAGGCGTGATAGACGCGCTAGGAACGTTAACCTTTAAATTGGGCAGCTCGTCCAACGTAATTACATAATTACTTTGATACAGTGTTGTCAGGGTTGCCGGATAGTTAAAGGCGGTACTCATGAGATGCTCGCCATACCAAGGCAGGAAGTAGAGCCATCCCGATTTTTCCTCTGTCAGGTTCTGTACGCTAGGGATGGTGTCGTTCTCCGTCATAGCTACCATTTTGGTGCCGTTCGTTGAATCGACAAGCTGATAGAAAATCGAGGTAATGGCATCCTCATTGGGTACGCCGGACAAACCGTCATAGCGGTTGTAGACCGTATTGTATTTATCATAGCCGACAATATCTACTTTAGAGTTGCCGGGATACCATGCGGGAGAAGTATTGTACACGTAGCTGTTGTAAGTCCAGATCAAGTTGTGCAAGCCGTACGTCACCGTAAGCTTGTTATAGAGTATATCCCACAGCTGCTTATACACCCCGGCGCCAGCCTTAGCCCACCAGAACCAAGCGCCTTCGCCATTCAACCCTCCGTTGCCCTCAGCCTCATGGAACGGCCGGAAAATAACCGGAACTCCGTTATTTTGCAGAATCAGCAGCTGTTCCGCCAAATCTTCAATGGCTAACATCAGATATTGATATTCTTTGGTACCGGGAACCACCGCATTGGCCGTGTTAAAATTGGTGTCCGTCGGCTTGTAGGTAGCGTTGAGCCAATCGACAGGCTGTCCTAGCTGGTAGGCGGTGAAGTTTTTGGGCACATTGATATGCCAGCTAGCTGTTGCGATCCCGCCGCGGTTATTCACCCAATCGATCATCCGATTGGTTGTGCCGTCCTCCCAGCCATACAACGGGTTATAGTTCATAAAATCAAAGCCGCGAATTGCTGGATATTTTCCAGTTAAATTATAGATCCAATTAAACTCCAACTCTGAATTTCCGTTATTTCCACCTCCATAGATTTCTTGTTGGCCAGAGATAATATGTTTGCCGTACACCTCCGTTAAATAATTCATCAAAATTTGTGTTTCCGGTGTAGCTTGAGAATCGATAAGGGTGGGCTGCACAATCAAGGGATCAAGATTGGCATAATCCACGGTGAAGGTGTCGAAATAAGCGAATCCCCAACCGGCCTTCACTTGGATCGTGTTGCTTCCCTGGTTCAGTTTGTGGAAGCCAAAATTGTAATTCGACCACGTGGTCGTATAGGGCAGCATATACGAACCCTTGTTAACGCCGTTAATCGATAAATATTGGAGCCTGCCGTCAGGACTCAGCTCCTGCATGAATCGGGTGGAGATCGCATACATGCCGGTTGCTGGGACAGTCACGGTGAAGGTGATTGTGCCGGAGTTCTGCATCCAGACAAATCCGGTTCCGGAGTATCCGGGTTTGGGTTGCCCGTAAATTTGCGTCGCTACTTGAAGTTCAGAGCTGAGTTGAGCGTTTTCGCCCTCAATTGTGTAAAGAGGAGCGGCATCTGCTTGAGCGGGCACTGTCGTTAATCCAAGCAGCAGAGTAAGTACAAGCATCATTGCGCTTGACTTTTTGAACCATTTTTTCATGACTCCACACTTCCTTTCCATGAGAAATAGAATAATTGCGCAACCCATTAATGATTGCGCTTTCATATTTACAATAGCACATGGTCAAAAAACTGTGAATGCAACCAATTATTCATTGATAATACTATTTGTTTACATTTTCGACTTTTATCAACATTAACCTTTCCGATAGCCTCCTTAAGGCGAGCCCTCGCTGCTTTGGCCGATGCTGACGATCGGTTTATTTAAGCGCAGCGCGAAAAATCCCCCGAAGTAGGTATGGAGTAATCAACAGGTTTGTATTATTTTGAGGAATGAAGTCGCTTCGGGAGGAGTAGGTGAGAGAGAGATGGAGGATTGGAGTAAGGGGGAAATGGCGTGGAATTCTGCGATCCTTACCGTTGTGCTTGGCTTAATCTTTTATTTTATGCTGTGGTGGTACGGTCCGGGCGCAAGCTGGAGAGTAACCCGATGGTATTTCGGTATTCTGGCCGTTGTCGTACTCATCGTTGGCGTAAGCGTTTATTTGCTGAACTGATTGCTGTTCGCATGGAGAGAGGAGACCAGGCCCTAAACGATGTGAACAAAACGGACTGGTTCTATGAAGCCGTACCCGACTCTGCAGACAAAGACAACATTTCTACTTGGGCGACTGACTCTATGAAGTGGGCGGTTGGGAAAGGTCTCATCTCCGGCAAGGGCAAAGGAATGCTTGACCCGTCCGGCAAGGTAACCCGCGCGGAAATTGCGGCGGTTCTGATGCGATTTTTGCAGCAATAAGCATTGATTATATTTCAAGTTGGACGCCGGGCAAAGCGAGGGCTCATTTTTGTCCGGCTTCAGCAGCATTCCATGATGAATTCATATGTTTGACCTCCCTTAATCATGATAGAATACAAGAAGCGCTGCGTACGGATTGGGAGGCACTATGACACCTGTAGAAGTCGTTGAATTAAAGGAATCGATGAATGGAGCATCCATGGACGTCGGTTCCTTTTTACCTATCGCAATTGGCCTGACTGAAGTGGTACATCGAGCTCATAAGCAGAAGATCGTCATTGGAAATCTGAACCCGAAGAGGATTCAGATTCAATTGGATAGGCAGGTCACAATTCTCCCCGATCAAGGATTAGCAGATTACGCATATATCTCCCCCGAACAAACGGGCAGAATCAATCGAGTGCCTGACGAGCGCAGCGATTTGTACGCCCTGGGCATGATCTTCTATGAGATGCTGGCAGGCAGCCTGCCGTTTCAAGCACAAAGCATGGAAGATTGGATACATGTCCACCTTGCCGTTATGCCCAAGCCATTGCGCGAGTTGCGTTCCGATAGCGGGGGCCCGCTTGAGGCAATTATCATGAAGCTGCTGTCAAAGAGTCCGGAAGAACGCTATCAGAGCGCTTACGGTTTATTAGCCGATTTGAAAAGATGCGCCTCATCCCTGAAGGAAACGGGAGAGATGATCTCTTTCGAAATTGCACGTGCGGATGAGGGAAGTCGTTTTCGGCTTCCCCAGACTCTTTTTGGTCGGGAAAAGGAAGAAGGAGCTCTTCGAGAGGCTTTTGAACAGGCCAGAGCGGGCGAATCTTCCTTTGTTTTCGTCAGCGGCAGCGCAGGCAGCGGCAAGACCGTGCTGGTTCGCGAGCTTCAGATGCGGGTCAGAATGGATGGCGGCCGGTTCATTAGCGGCAAATGCGATATGTTGAATCGCAATAATCCGTTCTCTTCGCTGCTTCAAGCTCTGCGAAGCTTAATTCGGCAAATATGGAGCGAATCCCCGGACAGGGTGGCGAAGCTGAAGAGTCAATTAACAGAGGCAATGGGACAAGGTGCGGCTGTAATCGTACAGCTATTGCCGGAAGCGGCAGAGCTGTTCGACGAAATTCCGGCAATAGAGCCCCTGAACCCCGCTGAGGCTGCAAGCCGCTTTCACCGGCTAGTTCCTATTTTTATTAAAGTTTTCGTCGATGAGCGGCATCCCCTCGTTATTTTTCTGGACGATCTTCAATGGGCAGACCCTGCTACGATAGATGCTCTACGCGCAATCGTACACGATCAGGCACGACCCGGCTTATTAATAATAAGTGCGTACCGGGAGGAAGCCGCTTCGGGCGTCGATGCGGCTGAATGGATTCAGGAGTCGCTTGCCTTGCATCATGAATTGCGATTATTGGTGCGCCATATCCCTCTCCAAGCATTTTCCTACATTGAAGTGAGACAATTCGTATCGCATGTCCTTGACGAGAACTCGACTCGTATCCGATCGCTCGCAGAGGTGTTATACCACCGAACAGGCGGTAATCCGCTATACTTGAATCGTCTTCTAGACAATCTCTATCGGGAGTATAGGCTTTATTACAAAGAGGAAGAGGCGTCTTGGGCCTGGGACCCATCCGACATCGCGCAAATACCCGAGGACCCTGACATTCTTCATTTAATAGGGGCTCGTATACATACGCTTTCTCCTGAGAAGATCGAACTGCTTGCCATAGGCGCAGCCCTTGGATATCGTTTTCATTCCTCGACGATTTCTCTAGTAAGCGGTCATTCTCAGCAGGTTGCCCGTCAACTTCTGGATCAAATCGAGGAAGAGGGGCTGATCGGTCGAGAGGATGTCAGCGAAGAGGCACACGCGGGCGGGGGCTATTACACGTTCTTGCATGACCGCATTCAGCAGGCGGCCTATATGACCCTGTCTGAATCGGACAAAACGGGCTTGCATCTGACGATCGGTCGCGCGATACGAGATCAGTTATCGGGCGAGAGCGAATTTTCGATATTCGATACGGTGTATCACTTGAACCTGGGCAGTGGCAAGATCGTGGATGAAGCGGAGAAGAGAGAGCTTGCCGAATCCAATTATAAGGCGGGCTTGAAGTCCAAGGCAACGACCGCATTTGCGGCTGCTTTGCAATTTTTTGAAATAGGCTTACGTCTATCCGAAGACGATTGGACGAATACGACATCTCTTGCTTACCGGATCATGCTGGAGGTGCCCGAATGTGAATATATGTGCGGTCATGCGGATCGTGCAGAGGGGCTGCTCGATCGCTTGATGTCCTGTACGACGGAAGTGGTAGAACGCTCCCACATTTACCTGATAAGCATTGCCATGTATACCTACATGAAGCAGGACGAGAAGGCTGTCCATGTAGGGCAGCAGGCGCTAGCCGAATTCGGCTGGCATTTACCAAGGAGACCTTCCAAAGCGTTGGTGTTAAAGGAAGTCATGCTGGCGCAGGGCGCACTGTTCTATAGGCGTAAAGATGTACTTCGTTTACCGCTCAATCGGGAGCCTCGCTATAAAGCCTTGTCGGATTTGGTCATGGCGATAACCACCTCTGTATTTACATTAAGTCTTGAGATGTCCGCTGTGTTATTCTCCAAGTTCGTTCGCTACGGCCTAAAGCATGGAAGCAATGAGGCTTTCTCCTTTATGCTCGCTTCCTACGGCATGGTCATTCATAAAATATCGGGTTTCTACACGGGGTCTCAGTATATAGACCAGGCCTTCCAGCTTGCAGCTTCCTTTGACAGCGCAGACCTGCGATGCAGATTGTACTATCTTAGAGGTCTAGTTAGGATTATAAATCCGGATGAAGGCTTCGAGCAGTTTGAGCAAGCGATTCAATACGGAATGGAATCGGCTAATCTAACGTATGTCAGCATTGCGATGTTGACGACTACGACAACCTATACCGGGGATTTGCATACCTTGTCTGCACGGATTAAACATTATGAAGAGATTTCGCAGCAGCTTGTGGACGGAGTCACCCTGAATATTTTCCGGATTACGAGGTGGTACATCGCTCAAATGCAGGTAGGAGCCGGAGAAAGCGATGAGGTTGTTACCCCTTTGCTGAATGATCGATACGAGGAAACTTTGAATAACGAAGTCTATTATATATGCACCTGTCAGATCGAGATTGCTTATTTGTTCGGACGATATCGGGAAGCTCTTGAATGGGTGGAGAAGGGTAAATTCAATGCATACCGCCAAACTCGGGTCCACTATCGCAAGCAAAGAATATACCATTCCCTAACGCTTGCCGCCATGTATACGGAAGTATCGCCGAACGAGCAGAAAGACATACGTGTCATGCTGCGCAAGCACTTGCGAACCATGAAGCGATGGTCCGGCTATTCCGGCAAGAATTCTTCGACTTATCTGCTCATCCAGGCCGAGCTGCATAGAATCGAGGGCAATCGAGTTGCCTCCGCCCGATTATTCGAGGAGGCGATACGGGTAGCCCGCCATGCAGGCGAGGGGCTAATGGAGGCTATTTCTTGTGAACGAGCCTCTATTTTCTATCGACAGATCGGCAGTATGAACGGGGCGGAGGCGCTTATAGCCGATTCTTGCGATGCCTATTCAAGATGGGGGGCCTATGCGAAAGCCAGAAGGCTGAGAGACAATCAAGGGCCGGGATCGATTGTGAGGGGGATTGACGGGGAAAGCGCGGCAGCGGCGGAGGAACTCGAACCCATTGAAACTAAACATACCCCCCTGCCGGGGTTAGCTGCGGATAATGGGTATAGCCATCCAAATACGGAATGGATGAATTCGCTGGACAACTGCAAAACGATGAGTCAATTCCTGGAATCCGTTATTCGCTATTCAGGCGCGGAAAAAGGATTTATTCTCCATAGCGATGCTGCGGGCTCTTCCGTTGAAGAAGAAGCTGGCACAGGGAGCGACGAAGGAGGCCGGGCGTATGCGGAGTCCATCGTTCGTTATGTGATGGCAACGGGCGAAGCGGTAGTTCTTGCGAACGCTTCGCGCAGCTCCTATTCGGCCGATCCCTCTATTAGGAGAAGCCAGTCTCGATCCGTACTTTGTATGCCCGTTCTTTTTCCGGGAGGACGGTCGCCGTCCGCGCTCTACTTGGAGAACAGCCTCTTATCCGGCGTCTTCACGAAGGAAAGGCTGGCGTTACTAGAGTTAATGATTGCCCGGATCATGTATTTGAAGTCGTTGGGGGACTCCCGAGGCCAGAGCTATTCGCCCATTCCTTCGGATGCCCGTCCGTCATCGGAATCTGCTAGAGCTTCGCAGCCGCTAGTAGAACCGCTGACGAATCGTGAAACAGAGATTTTGTACGCGCTGACAGACGGATTATCCAATAAGGAAATTGCCTATCGTTTCGGATTAACGGAAGGTACGGTCAAAAGCTATATTCATCATCTCTATGGAAAGCTGGGAGTGAAAAGAAGGAGTCAGGCGATTGCCCGCGCAAAGGAGTTAGAGCTAGTGAATTAGCGCTGCCGTCGACTTTTTTCCCTATTATCCGCCGAACACTAACTTTTGTTAGTGTTTTTATTTTGGCTTGGGACCTATTCTTAGGACTATATTACTTAGTTGTAAGAGGGAGAAGAAGAACATGAGTACAAAGTATCGTGCAAGTAAAAAAGTGGCATTGCTTATTCTCGTCATGATGATGGTGATCGGCAGTTTGCCGGAATGGTTCACGGCAGGGGAAGGCAAGGCTTATGCAGCCGGTTATAGCAGCGGGGACGGATCTGAGGTCAATCCCTATCTGGTGACTACGCCGGAGGAGTTAAACGATATTCGCATGGGCACTAGCAAGCACTATAAGCTTGGCAACAATATTGATCTGACGGAGTACCTTTCTGTAACAGGCGCGGGCTATAACAACGGTGCTTTTTGGAATCCGATTAACGGTTTTACAGGGTCTCTGGATGGCGACGGTCACGTGATTAGGGGGCTGAAAATAAATCGTACTGATACTGGGAATGCAAATATAGGCCTCTTCGGTGAAATCAATCATGATAACGCCTTGATCAGAAATATCGGATTGGAAAATGTGCAAACAAAAGGTTGGTTCTTTACGGGTTCCGTGGCGGGGACTCTAAGGAAGGGGACTCTCTCCAGTATTTATTCAACAGGCGAAGTTAATGCATCATCATATGCAGGCGGATTAGTGGGGTATCAAGAAGGCGGTTCGATCTCCAACACTTATTCTTCCGCGCAGGTCAATGGGGTTAATATTGGCGGTTTGGTTGGGTGGAAAGACGGCGGATCGATTTCGAATAGCTATGCTGTCGGTTCCGTAAGTCTGTCAAATCCAATTTCAATTAAGGGCGGATTGGTTGGAGCCGGGGGTAACCCTATCGCAGTAAATAGTTACTATGATCGGACAACAACAGGCGGAATCGACAATTCGGTTAAAGGCACACCGAAAACAACAGCAGAGATGCAACAGCAATCGACATTTGCGGATTGGGATTTTAACGATGTATGGGTGATGCTTCCTAACATGTACCCTCAATTAAGAGCGTTTGTCGCCCAAACGCCTGTAGCATCCCTGAATCCTGCGGATGGACCCGTTACAGTTGGCACAGAAGTGACGCTGACAAGCGGGACAGCCGGCGCTTCCATCTATTACACCACGAACGGCGACGATCCGACAGCGGCTAGTGAATTGTACGATCCGGGCGAACCTATAGAGATTAACGATGATGTCACGATTAAGGCCATTGCCGTTTACCCAGGTAAGATAGATAGCCTGATTATGAGCAATAGCTATGAGATTGTAAGGCCGGATGCCCCGTCAACGGGAGCGTTGGAGCCAGGAACGTTACTGGGAACAACGAAGCTAAGTCAGGTTACGGCACTTATGGAATACAAGTTGAACGATGGCGAGTTCCAGCCGATAAACGGCACTTCTGTAGATAATATTAGCGTAACGGCAGGTGATAAAATCTATGTTAGATTCGTTGCAGATTCACAAAATGCAGCATCGTATCAACAAGAGTTAACCGTTGCTCAGACCCACATTCATACCAGCAGCACGGACGCCACGTTGACCTCGACGCTAGGAACGGTAAGCAGCAATGGCGATGGGAATGAGACGATTACGGCTATTCCATACGGAACGACATTGGCAGCGCTGAAGGACGCGATCACGGCAGCGGCGGATGCAACGTATGAAGTGTACAATGCGGACGGAATAACGGTAGCTTCTTCATTAGCGACGGGTAGCAAGATCATCGTTACTGCTCAGGATGGAACAACGAAGGTGACGTATACGGTGACGGTATTGAAAAATACAGACGCAACGTTGACCTCCACGCTAGGAACGGTAAGCAGCAATGGTAATGGGAATGAGACGATTACGGCTATTCCATACGGAACGACACTGGCAGCGCTCAAGGCCGCGATTACGCCGGCAGCGGATGCAACGTATGAAGTGTACAATGCAGACGGAATAACGGTAGCTTCTTCATTAGCGACGGGCAGCAAGGTCATCGTTACCGCTCAGGATGGCGTAACAAAGGTGACGTATACGGTGACGGTGAACCAAGCAACGACTCAGCCGATTGGCGGGGGGAGTGGCGGAGGTGCTCCAGTTCCAGGTAAGGTGACGTCAACAGACGGCAAGCTGACGCTTCCAACGGGTTCGATTGGCGAGGTTAGCTTGGACGATGGGATTACGATCACCGTTCCTACAGGAGCAGTAGATCAGGAATTAAAATTAACGATCACGAAGCTGCTGGATACGAGAAACTTTATTAACAATAAAGAGATTCTTGCAGGCTCGGTATATGAAGTATTGAAAAACATTTCAGGAAATTTCAAGAAGCCGGTAACGTTAACTCTTGCATTCGATGCGAAAAAAGTGAAGAGCGGTCAAGGGGTTGCCGTATTTTATTTCGATGAAGCGAAGAAGGCATGGGTGGAAGTTAAGGGCGGCAAAACAAGCGGGAACCATATCACCGTAGAGGTTAATCACTTTACGAAGTTCGCGGTACTTGTTGTAGATCAAACGACAGGTCTTCCTGTGTCGGAAGCGACAACGCCTGCCGAGCCGGAAACCAGCTTTAGCGATATCGCAGGACACTGGGCTGAGGCGAGTATCAAGCAAGCGGTAAAAGAGGGTATCGTGAACGGTTACGTCGACGGAACCTTTAAGCCTGGGAGTACCGTAACGCGAGCAGAATTTACAGTTATGCTGATGAAAGTCTTGAAACCGCAAGCCGAAGCAGTATCTCCGACTTTCACAGACATGGCGACGATCGGAGGTTGGGCGCAGAAAGCCGTTGCGCAAGCGGTTCAATCAGGCATCATTAAAGGCTATCCGGACGATTCATTCCGTCCGAATGCCGAAATGACGCGATCCGAGGTTGCAGTATTGATCGCGAAAGCGCTCAGTCTGGCCGTGGAGTCGAATACCGCAACCGGATTCGCGGATGATAAGGAAATTCCGACGTGGGCGAAAGGCGCGGTAGCAGAGGTGAAGAAGCTAGGCATTGTGCAAGGGCGAGGCGATAACCATTTTGCCCCTCATGACCCTGTTACAAGAGCAGAGGCTGTAACGGTTCTGTTAAAAATGCTAGCGGCAAAGAAATAGGACGTAATTAATTAAGGGTTACCCGAAGGCGGTTGATCAAACGGCCCAAGGTAACCCTTGTTTTCATTTGATGAGTTAACCCTCAGAGGCAAAGCCTTCAATGCAGATTGCCTTCGACAAAAATAAATTAGACATCCACCCGAACATGCGGAGTATCGATCCTGTGCGGCTTTGGGCATTTTCACGTTAATTTCTTTTATTATTCTTTCACTGGTAGTTTTTATACTGAATCTATCAGATTGATAATAGCAAGAGGAGTGAAGGACCAACGATGTTTAGGATGAGATTATACGGTTCTGCGCGAGTGCGGATAAAAGGATTTACGGTTCGAATCCTATTGGGATTGATGCTATTTTCTTTGTTATCGTCTTCATTCACGTTGCCTGCGTCGGCAGACGTCGGCAGCGATTGGACGCACTGCGCGGATGAAGGCGAGACGTGTTCCCCCTCCGGGACGAAAGAGTTGCGATTCGGAGCGGATACCCGATATGTAACGAAAGTGATTACTGGAGACGTGACTTGTTCGGCGACGGGATTGTCCGTAACGGATCCTGCGATCGGCACCGTGAAATCCTGCGATATTCGCGACTTGCAGCTGGATAGCGGAGTGACCGCAAACGGCAGCGGAGATCATCGGACAGTTACGATTACATTTAATGTTTATGCGGCACAGGCTGGCACGATAGAGGATTTGAGAAGCAAAATTACTGTGCAGAAGACGGGAGAAGCAACCTTTTCGTCGCTGGGCACGAACGATATCGTCTCGAATCTCGCGTCCACCGTATCGTCAAGCACGTTCTCCATCCACTTCCAGCATGCCTTAGTCGGCTCGGAGAACATCATCCGAATCGATACCGGAGCTTTCGTAGATAGCTCTGCGGTTCCTTACAATCAGATCCTGGTCATGGAAAGTATCTTATTCGGAGAGGGGACGGAAAGCATTCCTTATGAGATTGCAACCGCAGATCAGCTCTTTAAGATCAGGGACAAAATGGGAATTGGCGATTATTATAAGCTGACAGAAGATATTGATCTGAGCGGCTACTCCTCGGGAGAGGGCTGGATGCCGATTGGAGATTCGAGTTCGTATTTCGAAGGTTCATTGGACGGGAACGGATATACGATCAAAAATTTAACGATTAACATGCCCAGCCGCAGTTCCGTCGGTTTATTTGGTCATACTAGCGCGCATGCCGTTATTACAAATATGAAACTGGAAGACGTCGCGATTAACGCAAATACCTATGTAGGCGGTTTGGTGGGATTTAATGAAGGCGTCATCAGCAACAGCAGCGTCACGGGAAACCTCAACGGCGTAAGCAGCGTAGGCGGATTGGTCGGCAATAATTCCAATTACGCTCCAATTAGCAACAGCTATGCCGCAGCCCATGTTGAAGCCAGCACACGTGGTGCTGGAGGACTAGTGGGTTCAAATGATGGAAGAATAAGCAGCAGCCATGCTGAGGGAAGCTTGTCGGGAGGCAGTTACATCGGGGGCTTGGTTGGCTGGAACTATGGTAATGGGGTGATCAGAGACAGCTATGCATCGGGAAGCGGGAGAGGAAATGACACGATAGGCGGTTTGGTTGGTCTGAGTCAGGGCTATATTTTCAGCAGCTACGCAACGGGTAGTGTAAGCGATGGTTGGGGGATGGGCGGCTTAGTAGGTTCCCGGATTACAGGAATAATCAGCAGCAGCTATTACGACATACCTGTCGATAATGGTCTTGGTACATACGTATCAACCGAAGCCATGAAGCTTCATTCTACGTATGCCGGATTTGATTTTTCAAACGGTGGAGGGGCCTGGGGAATCGATCCTTCCTATAATAATGGCTCTCCTTACCTTAAGGCAGCGGTACCGTCAGCCGTAATTCGTGTAAGCGTAAGTCCAGCAACTTCGAGCGTGGCTGCGGGAGCGACGCAGCAGTTGACTGCCGTATTGTTAACGGCGGGCGGAGCGGCTCAAACCGTAACCTGGGCAAGCAGCGATAACCCGAATGTATCCGTTGATGCGAACGGATTGGTGACGGTTGCCCCGAATGCAGCGTCAGGCGACTACACCCTTACGGCAACGTCAACCGCGGACGCTAGCAAAATAGGAACGGCAACGGTCAAGGTAATGCTCAGCTTATCCGGTGTAGGCATTAACGTATTAGGCGGAAAAATCACCGGTACGTCAGCGACAATGGAATATAGCTTGGATTCAACGGACGGAACGGATGGAACGTGGTTGAGCGCAAGCGATACGAATACAGTTGTCTCGTTTACGGCCGGGAATTTATATGTTCGTGAAGTGGCTCTTCCGACAAATTATCGCCTGGTGGCCTCAATCGCGAGTGCGGCAGGAGCGCCGAGCGGCATAGGAGTCGATGTGTCGGCTAATCAAATAACGGGAACTACGGCACTGCAAGAATATAGCACGGACAACGGCGCAACATGGGCGAATGCAACGGCACCACACACGTCACACGCTTTTGTTGGCGGAGAAGCGGTAAAAGTACGCGTAAAAGCGACCGCAAGCGAATTGGCGAGCGCCGCCACAACAGCGATTCACGTAGCGACAGCGGCAAGTGCGCCAAGCGGAGTATCGGCGAATTTGTCCGGCGGGCAGGCTGCCGTGAAACTTGTAGGTGCTAACTTAACGATGGAATACAGCAGAGATGGCGGCACAACCTGGCAAGCCGTGACGCCCATGATTGCGGCGGGAACGGCAACGATAGACGTATCGGCATATCCGAATGATAATCTGCAAGTGAGAACAGCGGCAACGACAAGCGCTCTGCCTTCTCTGGTAACCTCGAAGTTGAATGTGGGAGCTGTGACAAGTGTAACCGTAAGTCCGGCAACGGCTACAGTGGTTCAGGGAGCAAATCGGCAATTAACTGCAAATGTAATAGCGACGGGCGGAGCACCGCTAACCGTAACTTGGACAAGCAGCAATCCCAAAGTAACAGTCGATGCGAATGGTTTAGTGACGGTTGCATCGGATGCGGTCGTAGGCAATTACACCGTTACGGCAAGCTCCACCTTCGATACGAGCATAACCGGAGCAGCAACGATTGCCGTATCGGCAGCACCCACAACGCCACCGGGCGGAGGCGGTGGGGGTAACATCGTAACGCCTCCGGACAATGGCAAAGTCGTCTCGCAGAACGGCCAACTTTCGCTTCCCGCAGGCGGATCGGGAGAAGTTCATTTGGGCGATGGGATCAAGATCGATATTCCTGCAAACGCAACAGACAAGGAACTGAGATTAACGATTGAAAAAGTGCTGAACATGCAGAACCTGCTAACGGACAACGAAGTGCCGGCAAGTCCAATCTATGAGGTTTTGAAAAACTTCTCGGAGAACTTCAGCAAGCCGGTAATGCTGACCCTCACTTTCGATTCGACAAGGATAAAGGGTAACCAAAGGGCGGCTATTTTCTACTACGACGAAGCCAAGAAGAAATGGGTAGAAGTCGGAGGCAAGGCGGACGGCAATCGCATCTCGGTAGAAGTGAATCATTTTACGAAGTATGCGGTACTCGTCGTAGGAGAAAGGGGATCGACGGGCACGGAGCCAACGGCTAACATGAGCGATGTTACCGGACATTGGGCTGAGGCTAGCATCAAAGAGGCAGTAGATAGCGGCATCGTCAAAGGTTACCCGGATGGAACGTTTAAGCCGAATCGTTCCGTGACTCGGGCAGAATTTGCCGTCTTGTTGATGAATGCCATGAATCCGCAAGATGAAGCGTCGTCTCCGACGTTCACGGACACGGCCAAAATCGGAGCGTGGGCGCAGAAAGCCGTTGCGCAAGCGGTTCAAGAAAGGATCATTCATGGCTATTCGGACGGAGCTTTCCGTCCGAATGAGGAAATTACGCGAGTCGAGATGGCAATGATGCTCGCTAATGCTTTGGGACGGCCGCCTGAGGCGATTGCGGCAACCGGCTTTGCAGATGACAAGGACATTCCGGCATGGGCGAAAGATGCGGTAGCAGAGTTGAAGAAGCTCGGCATTGTTCAAGGAAAGGGCGATAACCAGTTCGCACCGCAGGATCATGCGACAAGAGCGGAAGCCGTGACGGTTCTCTTGAAAATGCTAACGGCAAAGAAATAGGGCGTAATTAATGAAGGGTTACCCGAAGCCGGTTGTTCAAACGGCCCCGAGGTAACCCTTATTTTCATAGACGAGGCGGGAGATCGCCGATCGGCTGCAAAGAGGGGGGCGTGCCGCCTCCTTTTTGCTTTATCTGCACGGAACAGAGGACGATTGGGCGAAAAATCGGAATAAAAGATAGATTCACCCCGCTAGCGCGCGCCTCTGCGCTTCGATAGAATGAGATTTGGAAAGCGGTTACACAAATGCCGAGCAGGGCAAAACCTATCGACACCGGCCGTGATCGGCATGGTGTTGTCGGGCTGCGGCGGCGTTGACTGTCCATGCGTTTCGATTCGTGAAGCACAGAAGGAAACATTACTTTAAGGGGGAGAATCGTCATGAAGCAAAAACGTATAGTAAGTATTGTTTTAGCTCTTGTAATGATGCTGACCACGGTTTTGAACAGTATGACTAGTTTCGCAGCGGGGAAAACGGTTGATGAATTCGATAAGCTGCGGGAGAAATGGCAGTACTTGGCCATGGGCGGTGATTATGATCCTAATGACCCGAATATGCAAGGGCTGCTTCAAGCGATAAATCATGTGGCGCAGGATCTTCTTGACAGGATCAATCCGAGTCCGACACCGGATTGGGGAAACAATGATTACCTTTGGGCGGAGTATATGCTTGGCAATCGCGGTTCCGCATATAGCGATTCCAATAATACTCAGTTTACGATCCGAGGCCTTAAGTTTATGGCATTGGCCTTTCAGACCAAAGGCTGCGAGCTTTATCAGAATGAAAGATTGAAAAGCGAGATACTGCGAGGAATGGATTATATTTATAAAAATCATTTTAAGATCGGAGTGGAAACGAATTCTTATGGGAACTGGTTTACTTGGGAAATCGGGAGCCCGATTTATTTTAGCGAGACCGTTCTGCTTATGTATGATTATCTGACAGCAGAACAGATCCAGACTTATGTAACAACTGCTCTTCAGGGTGCAATCAAAACCGGAGGAGCCGCTTATATGTATGTGGGCGCAAATGCTTTGTGGAGAGATCGTGTCCGCCTGTATTCGGGTATTCTTCTTAAGGACAGCTCAATCCTTGCCTATGTACAGAACGATGTCCCTTCCTATATGGGTTATGTGACAAGCGGTGACGGCTATTACAAAGACGGTACATTTATGCAGCACGGAAATGTAGTTTATAATGGCGGCTACGGTAAAGAAGCATTTTCCGATATTAGTCATTTCATTTATATGCTTGATAGCTCTCCATGGGAAATTACCGGTCCCGAAAGAGATAATATGAGCACGATTGTGGAAAAAAGCTATGTGCCTTTCATGTATAAGGGTATCTTCATGGATATGGTCAGGGGACGTGAAATCACCCGTACAGATACGACCGATGCCTATGCCGGCATCACTATCAGCCTTGACGTTCTGCTATACTCCGAATCGGTGCCCGAGGAAGAGGGGAAGAGACTTAAGGGAATGATTAAGGAATGGCTGAATAATGAGAACGCCATACGTACTTTAAATGAGGGTGCCGGCGTGGCCTGGTATATGTTTCCCGTATACAATCTCTCTAAAACATTGGAAATTCTTAAGGATGATTCAATCGAACCTGTATCGAATGCAGGGAAAAGCTATACCTTCGGCAAAGGCTCAAGAACGGTTCATACTACAGACAACTTCACTTTCGGTCTTTCCATGTACAGCAACGATATCACAACCTTCGAGCAAGGCGACAGCAATACAAAAGGCTGGTACACAGGTCTTGGACAGACTTATATTTATACACCCGATATCGGACAGTATACTTATCAAAAACCAACGCTCGATTGGTATCGCCTTTCGGGTGTAACTGCCGTTAGCGGGATTTCCGTGAGCAGCCATACCAATTCGAACGCCTTTGCGGGAAGCACAACGCTTGATCAATCTTACAGCACGGCCGGCCTGGAGATTTCATCCACCGCCACAAAGGTGAGCGCCAAAAAATCGTGGTTTATGTTTGATGACGAGGTTGTAGCCTTAGGAACGGGGATTACTTCCACACATAATAACAATGTTGAAACCACGATCGACAACCATTATATTACGGGCGATAATGCTTTAATTATTAATGGAGAAAAGCAGTCGAGCGAGCTTGGATGGAACGGTAAAATCGATAATGCCAGGTGGGCATTAATCGAAGGGAATGCGAAAGGCTCAAATATCGGCGTTTATTTTCCGAAAGAAACCAAGCTTGGCGCAGTCCGTAAAAACCGTACAGGAAAATGGACCGATCTGGGCTCTTATAATGTAGATGAGAATGTGCAATCAGCCAATTACCTTACGATGTGGATTGATCATGGCTCAAAGCCGGTGAATGAAAGCTATGCCTACGTTCTATTGCCTGGAACGACCGCAGCGCAGGTTGAGAACTACGCAGACTCCAGCGATATTGAAATTATCCGCCAGGATAATGATGTACACGCCGTATATGAGAAAACGCTCCATACCCTCGGCGTGAATTTCTGGCAGGATGGCGATCAATCCATTGATGCAATAGGGGTAAAGGATTATCTGTCTGTTGATAGAGCTTCTTCTATTATGATTAAAGAAGACGATAACAAGCTCAGCTTTGCCCTATCAGATCCGACTAAGAAAAATTCCGACACAATTACCGTGGATATCAATCGGGCGGCCGTCGGGGTTATATCAAAAGATAGCCGGATTAAAGTGATTCAAACCTCTCCGTCCATTAGGTTTGAGCTGGATGTCAATCAGTCTTATGGGAATCCGATCGAAGCTGAGTTCGCCTTCAAAGAACTTGAGGTGCCGGGAGAAACCTCAATTACAAACATGGCATTAAGCGATAACACCTTAAGTCTTGAATTTGCCAAAGCCTCGCGAGCAACGGGTTACAAGCTGGTTTATGGCACGGAAAGCGGAAGCTATTCGGAATCCTTCGTGACTTCCGGAAATACGGCGAAGATCAAAGGATTAAATGCCAATACGACTTATTATTTTGCGGTTAAAGCGATTAATGACTCAGGGGAAGGCGGCTTATCGCAAGAAAAATCCTATAGCATCGGCAATACGCGCACTTTGATCGAAGAATTCGAAGATTTCTCCAAGACGGTCAGTTATTCCGGAGGATGGGCAACCGACGCTTCCAATGCGAGTACTTATTATGATGGAGATGTCACTCGGATTAAGAGAAATGACGCGGATAAGACGAATCCAAGACGAGAGGAATATATCACCTATTATGTTCCGTCACCCAAAAGCTTTGAGCTGACGACCTATGATTACGGTTTAGCTAGTGCAGGGGATAATACCATTCTGCAATTTTACGGTTCAACAGATAACGAGAACTGGGTTCCCATTCCGGCAGCCAAAAACGGAACCGTAGTCAAAGATAAGTGGAGTAAAGTTGTCTATACCAATTCAGGGGAATTGGATAGTTCCATAAAGTATATCAAGATTGGCGTCTCCAACAACACCAAGATTTGGGCGCCGCAGCTCTCAAAGCTGGCAATCAATTATGCTTGGACCTCTGACCGTGTGGTCATGGATACGATGCTGGATGATTCCAGAACCTATGAGGTAGAAGGCGATGCCGACTATAGGACGGGAGACGGCGTTAAATTCGGCGGCGATAAGGATATTCTGATTAAAAGCGGTTCCGGGAATGCAACAATGCTCTATAGTTATACCAATATAAGAAACGCCAAGCTTACAGCTTATATTGCCAAAGACAATGGCGGTACGGTATCGGTTATGTCTTCCAAAGACGGGATAAGCTTTGTGCCTGTTGCTTCCGGTCAAGAGACGGCCGGCGGTGATTATGGGGACTATCATAAATTGGTTTACAGCATTCCTGCATTAGAGGAGGGTACGAATTATCTACTGCTTACAATAAGCGGCGAAGCCGATTCAATTGCTATTGCCGACCTATACTTGGCATACGTCCATGAAATTGCACCTGTACAGAAGATTCGCTTTAAGGATAAGCAGCATGAAGCGGTGATGAAGTATGATTTGGCCCCGGCAGTCAAACTGGCGCCGATGAATGCGACAGGTGAAATAGAATATACGATCTCGGACAAGGACATTGCTACCGTAAACAATTCAACAGGAACATTGCAGGCCAGGGCGCTCGGAACTGCGGTTCTTACAGCTACTGTCCTTGGAACGGAGGCAGATGTAAGGGCAAATATGATTGTCCGTACTTCACAAAACCTTGCACTTAACGCAAATATCACTGCAAGCTCTGCCAATGGCGTGTACACGGCGAATAAAGCCATTGATGGCGATTATCTTTCCCGTTGGGAGTCCAGCGTTGGAAATGTTCAATGGCTGCAGGTTGATTTAGGATCACCTAAAGGATTTGGAGCAATCGAACTGAACTGGCAGCAATATGCAACAGAGTATGTGGTTCAAGGCTCTATGGATGGCAATGCCTGGACCACTCTTTATACGGAGACGAACGGCAGTGGCGGTAAGGTCTGGATTGAATTTGGCGAAGTACAAAAATACCGATACGTCAGATTGAGCGGTACGAAAGCCACTGCGGCCTATTCGATCTATGAGTTCCGCGTCCTCTCGTTTCAGCCTCAAAAAGGGGTGGACGGAGTTATACTGCAAAATCTTTCACTAGGAAAAACAGCGACAACAAGCGGCAATGACTCTACTAATGGCGTTCCTAAAGCTGCGATAGATGGGGATACCTCAACGCGCTGGGCGTCTGCGAGAACAGATAGCCAGTGGTATACCATTGACTTAGGCGCTACAAGCAAGATCCATCAGATTAATTTGCTATGGGAGTCCGCTTACGGTAAAGAGTACGACATTCAGGTGCTGGATGACAGCGGGAGTACGGTTACTACTGCAGTCTATGAAAGAAACGGTTCTGCCGGATGGAAGAGGTATGCGCTCGATGAGCCGTTAGAGGGAAGATTCGTTCGGATGCAAGGCATTAAGCGCGGCTCCACTTATGGATATTCTTTATTCGAGTTCGAGGTCTATGGGAGCTTGGCGCAAACAACGGTTAGTTCAATTCAGTTTGCTTCCGATAAGCTTTCTGTGCTAAGAAACCATAAGAAAACGGCTGCGATCATTACAAATCCGCCTTATGTGAATGAGGGGAGCGTTGAATTCGTCAGTCTAAACCCTGAAATAGCGACGGTATCCAATAAAGGCGTTGTTACGGGGATAACAACGGGGTCGACCTTCATAAAGGCTTATTCAACGGTTTCGGAAGCTGTTTATGACATCGCTGAAGTCACGGTAACGGATTACATTGGTGCTCCCATACCGGTTTCCAATCTTGAGGTGCGAGGCGGCGTAGCCATTATCGATAAAGGGACAATGGCCCAGTTTGACGCTTCGGTTACTCCCGATAATGCATCCATAAAGAACATTCACTGGACCTCCAGCGATGAACGTGTACTCCTCGTATCTAACGAAGGTTTAATAAAAGCGATCGGCGTAGGAACCGCAGTCGTAAGAGCGGTCAGCGTTGCTAATCCACAGCTGGTGTACGAACAGGTCATAAGAGTGGTTGATGCAGAAGTGGAAACTGTAAAGGCATTGATAAATGCAATCGGCATGGTTTCCTTGAATAGCAAGGGAGAGATCGATGCCGCACGGGAAGCTTATAATCGTCTGACTGATGATCAGAAAGCATTAGTGGATAATTATGAAGGATTGGCAGCTGCAGAAATACAGTATGAAGAACTGGTGGAAGCTTCGAAGAAAGTAAGCGGAGTAACGCTCGACAAGAGCACATTAAATCTGACTGTAGGAATAAGCGGACAATTGACGGCTACCGTAACGCCATCCACAGCAGTAAACAAGAATGTAACATGGTCAAGCAGCAACACCAAGGTTGCAACTGTCGACAGTAACGGCAAGATAACCGCTGTGGCAGTAGGAACGGCGATCATAACCGTAACGACAGAAGACGGCGGTCGAGCAGCAACGTGTATTGTAACCGTCAGAAGAAGCGGACAAAGCAATGGGGGAGGCAATCCTAGTGGAGGGGATTCATCCGTTACATCACCGACAACAACGCCGACAGGAGATGGACCGGTTACCCTTCAGGCGCCTGCACCTGTAGTGAATACGGCAGGCGTAGCAACAACGACTCTTGATGCAGATGCGTTGACCAAAGCTCTCGAAGCCTCTAATACAGTAATCGTCCTTGTACCTAAGGCTGAAGAAGCCAGCGCCTATGCATCGGTCTTGCCGACGACAGCTCTGACGTCAGGAGATGCAACCAAGAGGATCGAAATCGTAACAGAACTCGGTAAGGTATCCGTAACTGGAAACATGCTCACGTCAATAGATACAGCAGGGGCCCAGATTGTAAGCCTCGTTATCGCAAAAGCAGACGCAAACGAGGTTGATTCGGCAGTAAAGTCACAAATAGGTAAGAGACCTGTAGTTGAGCTCTATGTAAGTATAAACGGCACGAGGATCACACAGAGCAAATCAAAAGCGCCTGTGACAGTGGAATTGCCGTATTCGCCTACAGCAGCTGAACTTGCCGACCCGGAGTTTATCGTCGTATGGTACATGGATGAAGCAGGAAAGGCAGTGGCGGTACCCACTGGCAAGTATGATTCCGTAACGGGTACGGTAACCTTTACAACAACACACCTTGGCAAGTATGCGGTGGCCTATGCTAAGAAGAGCTTTAGCGACATTGGTCAACATTCATGGGCAAGAAAAGCAATTGAAGTAATGGCCTCTAAAGGGGTGATAAGCGGCACCTCTGCAACAACCTTCAATCCTTCTGCCGATATTACGCGGGCAGACTTCGTACTATTGCTTGTGAAGGCTCTTGGGTTATCTGTACAAACGCAAAGCAACTTTGCAGATGTAAGCTCAAGCGCATATTATGCAGAAGCTCTGGCCACAGCCAAAGCCCTTGGAATAACAACGGGGGTTGGCAGCAACAATTTCAATCCAAAAGGAAAGATTACAAGGGAAGACATGATGGTTATTGCAGCAAAAGCAATGAATATAGCCGGTAAACCTTTGGAACAGGCTTCGGAACTGAATGGCTATTCTGACTCGGCGCAAATAAGCCGTTACGCATTTAATGCTGTGGCAGCTTTAATCAAGGCAGGAATTATAAAAGGCAGCGGCAATTCCATAAATCCGAAGGGAACAGCAACAAGGGCTGAAGTAGCGGTTATCATTTACAACTTGTATAACAGATAGTTCTTACCGAACGGGGTTTTCCTTCTATATGGAAAACCCCGTTTTGTTATGCGTTCGGGGAAGAAATCGGGAGAGTTAATGATTTTTATTGGATGTGTTATCCAGAAAAATCGTAGCTGCACGTATCACAACATCAGGGTTTCCTTGACGAATTAACGCCTTGGCTTCAGCAATATCTGATGCTTTTACATTTCGATAATACACGACACCATAAGTATCCTGGTATTCCACCGTATATTCGGCTTGTTCGCTTTCCATCTTAGATCACCTGCCGTTTTAAGCTTTACTAATGATTTCATCGATGAGCCCATAATTCTTTGCTTCATGCGCATCCATAAAATTATCGCGATCGGTGTCTTTCTCTACCTTCTCAATAGGCTGTCCCGTTTGCCGTGCTAATAACTGATTTATACGGTCGCGAATACGCAATATGCGTTTGGCGCTGATTTCAATATCACTGGCTTGGCCGCGTGCTCCTCCGAGAGGCTGGTGAATCATAATTTCGCTGTTAGGAAGAGCAAGCCGTTTTCCTTTCGCTCCGCTAGCCAACAAAAAGGCTCCCATGGAAGCCGCTATACCTACACATAGGGTTGATACATCGGATTTTACTAATTGCATTGTGTCGTAAATACCCATCCCCGCAGTTATGGAGCCCCCGGGAGAGTTTATATACATTCTAATGTCCATATCGGAATCAGTGCCGTCCAAGAATAGAAGCTGTGCGATAACACTATTTGCAATTTCGTCGGTGATTTCACCGGATACAAAAATGATTCGGTCCCGGAGAAGTCGAGAATATATGTCGTAAGCTCGTTCCCCTCTGGCCGATTGTTCTACAACATAAGGAATCAGGCTCATGGTTTTAACCCCTCTTTAGTAATCTATGCGGTACTTCTTTTCAAGATAGGCGTAAGCATTACTTCTTACCTCATATATTCGTGGTCGGATATTTACCAAATCGTCATGTGATGAGGATAAATTGGCAGCAGGATTAACTATTTCTTTTACACGTTCAATGACTTGTTCGTCAATTTCCAACGCATCCATTTCATCTCCATTTACGAATTGGAGAGTGAGCTCACGAATGAGTTCATTCCAGTTATTTTCGCTATCATGGTAACGCAAACGCACGGAAATGGGCGCACCGCCAAAATTAACCGGGAATTGTGTGTATAGTTCGAGAAGTACATCTTTATCTTGCGACAAATCCAATAAGATACCGTTGGAACTACTTTCTTCATATCCATTAAGGTTCGGAGCACGATAAAGACCATCAGGCAGATCAATAAGAATTTCCGCTTTATCATTTGGCGAAAAATTCATGGGGAAAAGCTGAATCCATAAATGATTCATGCCTTCTTCTTGTTCCATGATTGGTTTAGCCAACCTCAAATTGAGGATCAATGGTTTTCCCCCCTTAAGGCCTGGGAAATGGAGTTAATGACTTTTTGTTTTAATTCGGCAGATATTCTAGGGCTTAACGTTATAGCGACATCCTCATTTATTGTAAGCGTCTCGTTTTCTAGAACACGGCTTGGGTCATAAATGTGCATCTGCTGGCCCACTTTTTCTACTTCTTCTAAAGAGAGTGTTTTTAACTTTTCCTGGATGGACGCTAAGGTTTCACCGGTTCTTGTTAAGGTGATGATGGCTCGAAAAAAATGAAGGTGTTTATCTGTATATACCCTTTTATTTCCCGCCAATTCCAGCGGCGGTACCATACCTATTTGTGTGTAATAACGTACAGTTCTCAAATTCATTCTGGGGTCATCTTGTTGAAGAATCTCCGCGATCTGTTTAGCGGTATAACTATTCATGATATCCCTCCTGTTACACATAACTGATTAAGAAACAGTTAAATGTATTGTATACAGTTTACTGTAACTATATTCATGACGTCAACAACATTTAACCCGACAACTCTTATAACAAGAAAAACACAAATAACGCCCTTCCAGCTTCCCGTCGGGAAGTGAAAGGGCGATAAGTCTGCTTGCTTCGATGACGTCAGCTACAAAAAGGTAGTACCGTGTTCCTCCGACTCAGCCTTTAATCGATCCTGCGAGCAAGCCGCGAATGAAGTAGCGACTCAGGAAGATGTAGACGAGCAGCGTCGGAAGCGCAGCGAGAAGGGCACCCGCCATCTGAACGTTCCACTGCACGATTTGGCTGCCCGACAGATTCTGCAGCGCCACCATAATCGGCTGCTGCTTCTGCGTCGTGAGGGTAACCGCGAACAGAAACTCGTTCCAAATATTCGTAAATTGCCATATGCCGACGACAACGAATCCGGTAACGGACAAGGGAACGATGACATGGCGATAGATGCCGAAAAATCCGTTCCCGTCAATTTTGGCCGCTTCGAGCAGCTCGGTTGGAATGCCGACATAGAAATTCCGGAACATAAGCGTACAGATCGGCAAACCGTACACAACGTGAACCAGAATGAGCCCCGCAAGCGAATTGTACAGGTTGATGCTCTGCATGAACTGAATGAGCGGAATCAAGATGCTCTGATACGGGATGAACATGCCGAACAGCATGAGGGCAAAGAGCGTATTGGAGCCCTTGAATGTCCACTTGGATAAAATGTAGCCGTTCATCGATCCGAGGAACGCCGACAGCAGAGTAGCGGGAATAACGAGCAAGAAGCTGTTGGTCAAGTTGGGCGCCAGCTTCTCGAAGGCGACCTTGTACCCCGAGAAATCGAATTTCGTGGGCCAATCCCACATTTTCTCCAGCGTGATGGAATCCAATCCTTTGACGCTAGTCAGGACGACGACATAGATCGGAATCAGAAACATTACGGCTAATGCGCAAAGGAGCAGATAGAGCAGCGTGCGTTTTACGCGTTCACCTCTCATTTATTTATCCCCCTTTCTAAGACTGGAAACCAGATACGGGATAATGAGCAGAGATATGAACGCAAGCATGACCATGGCGATTCCGGCGCCTTGCGCATAATGGTTGCCGCGGAAGGTCGTTTCGAACATATACACCCCGGGCACGTCGGTAACAAACATCGCTCCGGGTCCCGTCATCGCGTACACCAAATCAAATATTTTCAAGGAGATATGGGCGAGAATAATGACCAAGCTCATCGTGATCGGCGTCAGTTGAGGCAGGATGACCTTGAAGAAAATTTGGCTTTCCTTGGCGCCGTCGACTCTGGCCGCTTCGCGTAAATCGTCGGGAACCGCGCGCAAGCCTGCAAGATACATCGCCATTGCAAAGCCGGACATTTGCCATACGGTCGCGATCGCCACTGCGATTATTGCAATCGGAATCCCGAATTTGATCTGTCCGATGGGTAATCCGAGATAGATTTCCGTGCTTGTATACCACTTAGGCACCGAGTCAAAGCCGAGTTTTTTCAGAATCAGGTTGAAGCCGGTAGTCGGATTAAGCAACCACTGCCAGATAACGCCTGTGACGATAAAGGAGACGGCCATCGGAAAGATGAACACATTGCGAAAGAACGATTCCCCGCGAACTTTGCGATCGATCATGAGTGCCAGGAATAATCCGATCATCATCGTGACGGCAATGAAGAGAATCGTGAACACCAATGTATTTCTTAAATCCGATTGAAACCGGAAATCCGAAAACAAAAATCGATAATTGTCGAAGCCGATAAAGTTATTGCTTTGGACAAGGGTGTTCCAATCCGTAAAGGAAGTGTAGCCGGTCTTGGCGATAAATCCGTAAATAAATATGGCAATCGCCGCAATAGAGGGCAACAGCATGAGTATGGGAAGCAGCCGCTCCCGGTTTTTCTTTTTTTTGCTTGCACCGATCTCTCCGACCGAAGAAGTCATAAGCGTCACTCCTGACAAAAACAGGGCCAGATGCCAGATCGCATCTGACCCCGTTTTATGTTCTGTTTAGCGATCCCGTCGATTATTTGCCGATTCCACTCGATTGCGCGGCGGATACGAGCGCCTTCTGAGCTTGCTCCACGTCGCCGTTCGTTACGAAAATATTAACGACTTGATTCGCTTGCGTTGCGAAGCCTTCCGGCGCTGCGGAACCATGCGCCAAGCTTGGAGCGAGCTTGCTTACTTTGAAGTCGTCGATCGTTTCTTGTCCGTAAGAATCGTATTTGGATTTGTCTGCGTCGATCCGAGCGGGAATCGATCCTTTCAGCGGATTGAACACGTCCTGACCTTCGACAGAGCCAAGCACCTTCAAAAATTCGCGGGCGGCTTGCTCGTCCTTAGCGCCCTTCGGAATGGCGAATGTATCGGTGATAACCATGAAGCTGTCGCCGGTGTTGGGCGTTTCGATCCAGCCGAAATCCTGGTTCGCAACGAGCTTCAAGTCCGTTGTGAAGTAGCCTTTAGCCCAGTCGCCCATGTTCGTCATTGCCGCTTTGCCCTCGGCGACGAGCTGGGATGCGTCTTGCCAGTTGCGCGCCGCATGATCTTCGTTCACGTAAGTCAGCATTTTTTTGAATTTTTCGAATGATGAGGTTACGCGCGCATCGTCGAATTTCACTTCGCCGGTCCACAGTTTTTTGTAGTCGTCTGCGCCCAGCTCGCCCATCATAATGTTTTCGAGCAGCATCGTTGCCGTCCAAGGCTCTTTATCACCCAGCGCAAGCGGCGTAATGCCTTTTGCTTTCAAAGCGTCGGCGACGGTGAAGAACTCGTCGAAGGTTTTAGGCGCTTGAAGGCCGTTGTCGTCGAAGATTTTTTTGTTGTAGAAAATCACGTTGCCGCGATGGATATTGACTGGAACAGAGTAGGCTTTGCCGTCTTTGCTGACGAGATCGATCAATTCCTTAGGGAACTTATCGTTCCAGCCTTCTTCCGCGAACAGATCGTTCAGATCGATTACCTTATCCGCTGCCACCCAACCGGTGTTGAGCTCGGCACCGCCATGTACCTGGAAGGCATCCGGCGGATCTCCGCCCTGCATGCGGCTCGCGAGCACGGCCTTGGCGTTCGTTCCCGCGCCGCCAGCAACGGCAGCGTTAATCACTTTAATGTCCGATTGCTTATCCGAGAATAGCCCGATCAAGCCAAGCAAGCCGGCTTCCTCGCCTGCTCCCGTCCACCAACTGAAGATTTCGACCTTTTGGTCAACGGACTGCTCCGCTTTGGATGGAGAAGGAGGAGCGCTTCCCTCGCTGCCCTTTGATGCCGCAGGACCGTTGTTGTTGCCCCCACATCCCGTTAACACCATGCCGGCAACCGACAATGTGGAAAGTATCATGCCTAATTTCCGTTTCACTTGACTTCCCCTTTCAAAACAAGGTTTTGTAATCGCTTTACGTTTAATATGATAAACGCTTACAAACCGGTTTAATATGTGGCGATCCTATCTTTTGTTCCGTTATTTTACACAGAAATCCAGCCTTGCAAAGATGGCTCCTCGCAAGGCTGGACGATGGTTAGCTATGATATTTGCGGTATTCGCCGGGCGACATTCCGGTCTGCTTTTGAAACCATTCGCTGAAGTAACGGGGATTCGGATAACCGACGGCTTCCCCGATCTGATAGATCTTTAGGGTGCTTTTGGTCAACAGCTCGCACGATTTCTCAATCCGCTTCGCGGACAAATAGTCGCTGAAGGACTTGCCCGTCTCCTGCTTGAAAATTCGGCTTAGATAATTCGGCGTAATGTACAGCTCCTCGGCAATTTGCACCTGGTGCAAGTCCTCGGTAAATTTCTCGTTCATGAGCTTTATCGCTTTCTTGACCAGAAAAGAGGCGTTTTCATCGATCCCTTCCGCTGGCTTCGGCAAATTCGGAAGCTTGAAGCGGGCGCTCCTCTCGTTCTGGCAGCGGGCTTTGAGCTTGAGCAGTACTTCTTCGGTGTCCTCGACATCCGTGGGTTTAAGTAAATAATCGGAGGCTCCAAGCCGCATCGCTTCCTGGGCGTATTTGAAATCGTCGAATCCGCTCATGATGACCACTTTGCTGGAGGGCGTATCCGGATGATCCATTTCGATTTTCCTGAGCTCGGCCAGAAACTCCAGCCCCGTCATATTCGGCATTCGAATGTCCGTCATAATGATGTCGACCGGGTTGTTTTTAATTTCCTGCAGCGCTTCGCGTCCGTCCTCGAAGCTGCCAACAAGCTCGATGCCGATTCGTTCCCAATTGATATGCTCGCTTAATCCTTCTCGAATCCACGATTCATCGTCTATGATTGCTGCGCGGCAAGTCGATTTCATGCGTTATCCCCCTCATGATTCTAATGGACGATTGGATCACTCGCTGTTTTTCGGGTTGTGCTTGGATTGTTTGGCGTTATTGATCTGGATCGACTGGTACAGATGCCGCAGCTCATCGGCGGCTGTGCGGAAAGCCAGTTCCGGCTCGGAATGAAGCGTAATGATCTTGGCAAGCGCGCGTTCTTCGATTTCTACCAGGGCGTTATAGTAAGGAACATAGGGCTCGTTGCGCGCGGTCCGAAGACTTTCGAGCAGCAGGCCGAAGTCGGGCCGGCTTTCCCGGTAGCGTTCGTCTCCGAGAATGGAGCGCCTTGCAGGGATGCCTCCGGCTTCGACATAGATCTTGCCGCCGACCTTTCCTGTCGCGAATTCGAGAAATTTCCACGCATCGGTCGGATTCGCCGAATTGGCATTAATGGCAAGCGTCCAACTATGCTCGAAGGTCGCCCGGTGAATTTTGCCGTTCTCGTCCTTAATGCCCGGAATGAGAGCGATTTGGATGGAATCCTTGTAGCGGCTAGTCGATTGCACGATATCCTTGTAAGAAGCGTTCCAGTACGGCGCGGCCATCGCAACCTCCCCGCTGAGCAAAGCGTCGCGCGTTCTGGCGAAATCCCAGGACAGGAGATCGTCGGGAATGACTTTGTTCTGAACCATTTTCGCCAAGAATTCGCCGGCGCGCACCGAAGGCTCGTGATCGAGCATCACTTGGCCGGTATCCTCCCGCATTCCGTCTCCCCCAAAGGACCAGAGCAAGGAAGCGAAAATCTTGGATCGCTCCTCGGGAACAACCGCAGGCATCGTCGCTCCCCATCTGGTCGGAGAGCCGGGCGTGATGGAACGCGTAAAACGCTTCGCTGCCTCGTAAAATTCATCCCAAGTATCCGGCGGATGGGGGATGAGATCGCTTCGGTAATATAAAAAGTGCGTGCTAATATCGGTCGGCAAGGCATAGATGGCGTTCTGATAGCGGTAGATCGCCAGGAAATCGTCCAGATTGAAGGATTCCAGGTCGGTTAACTCCGGGTCCTGGATAAAGGGATCGAGCGGTAATATCGCATTCGCGGAGGCGAATTGGGCGATTGAGGTGTTCGGCATGAACATGACGTCGAAAGCCTCCGACCCCGCGAATAGTTGAGTGCCTAGTGCGGTAAAGAAGTTATCGCGCCCTAGCTCGACGAACTCGACTTTTATGCCGCTGGATTTCGTAAACGGTTCGGCGATTTTGCGAAGCGCGGACGACTCGGTTCCGGTACGGATCAAGACGCGAATGATAGGCTCCTTCACGTTGTTCACCGGCTCGCTCAGTTTGATTCGGTCCAGCAAGGCGATTCCGCTCAGCGTCCAGAGAATGAGAAGGGATAGCGCGATGAGCAGCAAGCTTCTAAATCCAAGACGATTCATGTACGTTGACAAGCCTCCTGTTCCGCGATCTTATTTCCATTCCCGGCTGATTGGAATGCAAAGCCTCACCAAGGTTCTGTCGTTAACGCGATCTATTAATCTTATGCCGAACGCTTCGCCGAATGAGAGTTGAATTCTTTGATGAACGTTCCGAAGCCCGACATGCTCGCTTTGCTTTTCATCCTCCAGCAATTGCTTCATGCGGCTCAGATCGGTATCGTGTCCATCGTTCGCGATATCGATCAGCACTTCTTGACCGGATCGATAAATATCCAAGCTGATATGACCGCCAGTCTTTAGCCTGGCAATGCCGTGCTCGATCGCGTTCTCTACGATCGGCTGCAGAATGAGCGGCATCGTCCACACCCGATTCAGCTCCGGCTCCATCGTGATTCGATAGTCGAGTTTATCTCTGTATCGGAAAGCGAGAATTCGCAAATAGTTCTCGACATGCTCCACTTCCCGTTCCAAGGTCACGCGCTCCAAGCTCGAGTTCAGCGTAAATCTGAAAAATTTTCCGAGCGCGGTGACCAGCTTGCTGATCGGCTCGGCGCCATGCTTTTTCGACATCCAGTAGATCGTATCCAGCGTGTTGTACAAAAAATGCGGCTGTATTTGCATCTGCAGCGTTTTCAACTGGGCGTCGCCTTTTTGCTTCTGCGCGTTTTCATTTTCGATAAGCAGCTGTTGCGTCCGGTCCATCAACCGATTGAAATTGCGTTGTAAAATACTGATTTCCCGGATTGAGCTCATCTGTTCTCTGACGTTCAGATTGTCGATGGAGGCGACCGACATGACTTTAGCCAAGCCGATGACCGGCTTCGACAGAACCGCCGTGAACAGGAGGGCGACAACGAAGGAGACAACCGCTCCAAGACCGGCCATGATCAATAGCACCTTGAGAATTTGCTGGTTGGGTCCGAGCACTTCGTTCAGAGGAACGACGGCAGTTAATTTCCAATTGCTGACCGCCGAAGTATCGTAGGATAGAAGCCATTTGCCGTCTACGGTAATCGTTCCGCTGCCGAAGGGGGGAAGCTCTTGAATCGCCGATATGATTTTGGGGTTGTTAAACAGATCGGATTGCTGGCTGTAGATGACTTCGCCGAAATGATCCGTAATTTGGAGGGAGCCCGTCGATCCGATCCGTACGCCGCGAAGATACTCATCCAGAAAGAGGTCGTTAAGCTGGATGAACAGATAACCTCTCAGCTCGGCGGTATTGCTGTCGACGATTCTGCGCGCCGCCGTCACGGAAGCATGAACGGGAGTGTTGAACCCCGCTTTGGATTGATAGATCGCTTGCGAGTTGTTGAGCCAATGCATCTTTAGCGGCTCCTCGTTGAATTGCTTGACGATATAGCTGTAATTTTTCCGATCCAGCTGGTCGTAATGAGACAGGGAGCTGTCCGTAGACAGCACATAGCTGTCGGGAGTCACAAAGGAGATCGTTCGAATATGGTTCAGCTTTCCGCTGAATAAATCGGAATATACCTTCTCTTTGAATTTGCGGTTTGCTTCGTTGAGCTGATAGGTTGTATCCAGCGGAGCGGCGATAAATTCCAGCGATTGCTGATACAGCAGCGACCAGGTCAGCCGATCGATCTCGTTCAGATTCGTATCCAACGTGCTTTTGGTCTGCGCGACGGATTGCTGTACGAATTGGCTGGCTTGATTTTGGAAGAGATCGTTTTGCTTCTGGTATGTAATGAAAGTAATGACGACAAGCGGAAAGATCATGAGAAACAGGATGGCCGTTAACAGAATGGACCGGATCGAAACGGTTCGCGACATGGCTTTATAGTGCCTCCCCAATCGGTGAAAACGATGAAAGCGCTGTCATTAATAATTGTGATTCATGTCCATATACAATAACACGAAGTTGGCTAGATAGAGAAGAAAATAAAGAACAGC
The DNA here is from genome assembly GCF_042651945.1 of Cohnella boryungensis. Taxonomy (NCBI): domain Bacteria; kingdom Bacillati; phylum Bacillota; class Bacilli; order Caryophanales; family Paenibacillaceae; genus Cohnella; species Cohnella boryungensis. The sequence continues at coordinate 220,507 of NZ_JBHSED010000036.1, forward strand.
ACCTATTGGATGTTTGAGATTTAGGCGGGAAAACATGGAGAGAGGTCGGGAGTCCCAATGACAGCTATTCGGAGCATTTGACCGGTGTGGGCTTTTCCAACCAGAAGATCGGCTTTTTCGGTTTTCGCTACTATAAGGATGCGGGACCTGAAATCTATTGGACTAAAGATCAAGGGCATTCCTGGGAGAAGCTTGTCGTCACGCTTCCGGATGAGTTCAAGGATGACTACAACAAAACGCCTCTTTCTCCGGTTTTCAACGGGGAAGAAGGATTATATCCTATCCTGCTGACCAGGCACGAAGACGGCCAAGCTGTGGGGACCCTCTATCTATATAGCAAGGACGGGGGACTGACGTGGGCGTACGATGGGAAGTATGATAAGTTGTAAAGTTGATGACAAGTGAGGCGGTCGTCCGAACTCGGTTGTAAGAGGACAGGGATAGAAAGCATGGCCGAGAAGTATGGACGAAACAGTAAAGAGGGGGGACGAACCCCTCTTTTTTGTCTGTTAAGGCGGGGCGGGAAGCATAATTTTTTGACTATTTGCTTCTACTCTTAAAAAGGGAATTTGGAGGAGATTTGTTGAAGCCTGCTCAACCACCTTTTTTGCTTTTGTTATGCTTAGTTCTTATGTCTGCGTGTACGAAAAATGAAACGGAATATCAAGCGACCGCCGACAAGACAGCCTGACTCCAACTGCTCAGATTGAAGCGACCCCATCCCACGCGTTCAGGAACTGTGTGAGAAGCATCGCTTTAGTTATGGATATCGTAAGATCACAGGCGTTCTGCGCCGCTCACAGATTGTGAATCACAAGCGTGTGCAACGAATCATGCAGCAGTATGGATGGAACTGTCGCGTCAGAGCAAAGAAACGTAAGCAAACCGGACAGCCCGCTGATAATGCCCCCATCGAATCGTTTCATTCCACACTAAAGTCTGAAACGTTCCATCTCGAAGGGCTCACATGTACAACGACAGCAATCGTTGAACAAACCATTCGAGACTACATCACTTACTATAACTCAATTCGTATTCAAGCGAAACTAAACAACCAGTCATTGATGAATATCGGCAACTGGGTGCGTAATTTAATAGGTGTTTTGATCCCTGTCTCGCTGAGAGGGGTCAGCCCCGTCAGCCCTACTGTGGTATGGTACAGGTTTTTTTGTTCAAGGATAATAAAGTACTAGACTGATCGGATGTTCGCAGAAAGTACTTAATAATGCTCCATCGCTTTAACTGCGTCCAGGTCGACTCACAGGTTGCCGCGCTTTGTTTTGGCCCTTAAAATCGAAGAACACCAGAAAATATGGACATTTCACTGCTTTGATCCTTGATCCCTGAAATCCGTAGGCACCACACTTAGTTATCCACAACCGCCGTATCCCTTGTTCTGACTGGGCTCGCGGCGGTTGCATCTGCGGACTGTCAAACCCGGATAGACAGGGGGCTTCGTTCAGAGCGGCAAAAAAAATCTAATACATTTCGGCGTTGAAACTATTTCTCTATCCACTACGAATACTTAAATGGACAGACAAAAAGGAGGTGGTGCGGTTGGACGAGCTACGCCTGATAAAGAAAATCCAGCGGAGCGGCGACCGCTCCGCCGCCGATGAACTGGTGCAATACTACTATGACGAGATTTACGGCTTCGTGAAGAAACAAGTCTCGAATGCGGGCGTTGCTCTTGACCTGACACAGGAGATATTTATTTCAATGCTCAGGACAATCGGATTTTACGATGTGAAACGAGGTGCTGGATTCCGAACGTGGTTGTACAGGATTGCCACAAATAAGGTTGTGGATTGGTTTCGTTCGCGAGCCTATCACATGACCGCTAAAACGATACCCCTTGACGAGGTGGAGCCGATTGATGAAACAGACTTTACACAGCAATTCGAAGACAGCGATTTTACGAAGAAGGTATGCGCTTTTGTGGGCGGTACGTCTCCAGATACGCAGAAAATCTTCCGGCTTCACATCTTCGGCGGGTACACGTTCTCTGAAATCGCAGGTATCGAAGGGCTTCCCGAGGGAAGCGTGAAATCCAAGTATTACCGCCTTATCAACCTGCTTAGAAAGGAGTTTGCCGATTATGGATAAGAAAACAAAGAATACAAGCATTGAATATATTCTTTCGCAAGGCTTAGTCAAGCCGCAAACGGCAAGAGAACGGATTGCGGAAATGCTGCGCACGATAGGCTTCCGTTTCATCTTTTGGGATACGGGGTATAGCTTGTTCTTCGCCACCGTAACCCTTGCAGGCGTTCTTGTGTTGTTCAATTTTGCGCCTGACGATTACCGATACTCCGCCGCCATCACCGTCGCCCCACTGGTTTTCCTATTGATAACCATGTTTGTCGAAACGTCGGAGCGGACCTATGGGTTATACGAACTAAAACAGACTTGCCGTTACACAATCCGGCAGATAACCACTCTGCGGGTGATTTGCTACTCGGTTGTCGGCTCAGTGTTCACGGCGGTTATCGCAGCAATTAGTGCAGATAGCAGATATGAATTCCTTTCGTTATTCCCGCTTTGCATGTCTGCCCTGTTTATCTGCGCTGTCTTGAGTCTGTCTATTATGCGCTTTTTGCACAACAAATGGGTAATCGCAGTGTACTCGGCGGCTTGGGTATTCGTAAACACCGCACTCCCGTTCTCACTCGGCGAAAAGTGGGAAGCAATATTGCGCGAAATACCAATTGTCTTTTCAGCTTCGCTTGCTATTTTCGGAGCGGCTGTACTTGTTTACCAAATCTCAAAAATGTTGTCGGAGGTAAAAAAATATGCTGTCGCTTAACAATGTGACTAAGAAATACGGAAACTTCACTGCTTTAGAGAATATCAACCTCGAATTCTCAGGCGGTGTTTACGCTCTGCTTGCTCCAAACGGCGCAGGCAAGACTACACTTATAAAAATGCTCACAACACTCATCTCCCCCACTAACGGCGAAATCCTTTGGAATGGAGATGAAATCGTTAGGCTTGATGCTTCGTACCGTGACATCATCGGCTATCTGCCGCAGGACTTTGGCTATTACAGGAATCACTCACCGAGAGAGTTCCTGCTGTATATGTCAGCGTTAAAATGTATCGATCGCGATAAGGCGAAGCGCAAGACTGACGAACTCATTGATCTTGTGGGCTTGTCGGACGTGCGGGATAAAAAGATGAAGAAATTTTCGGGTGGTATGATTCAGCGCGTCGGAATTGCTCAGGCTATGCTAAACGATCCAAAAATCCTTGTTTTGGACGAACCTACGGCTGGGCTTGATCCAAAGGAACGTGTCCGCTTTCGCAATCTTATCTCATCACTATCCAAAGACCGCATTGTCATACTCTCAACGCATATCGTGTCGGACATTGAAACAATTGCAAGAAGGGTCATTATGTTCAAAAATCACAGTCTGTTCGCCAATGACACACCTACGTCGATATGCGGGATGCTCATGAACAAGGTTTATGAAACGGATGATATCACTGGTGTCAAATCATCTTATCTTGCACTCACAGAACGTCAGGAGAACGGTAAAACCGTCACACGCTTTACGAGTGAGAGCCACTGCGGCGATGTCGCGCGTAGTGTCAGCCCCAATCTTGAGGACGTGTTCCTATACATTTATCGAGATGAGGCAATGTGAGGTGAGATATATGCTATTCGGGCTCGAGCTAAAAAAACTTGTGCTTTCACCCGCAATGGTTGGTATGGTTGCCCTGTGCATCGTTTTTAACACTGTGATTGCGATAGCAAGCTACAACGATTATAACGCAAATCACAAAGCAGAATCTGTCAATATCTTTGAGGGATTTAAGACAAGCGAAATCGGGGAGGCATATATAAGGAAGTACAACATCACAGCCGAAAACGCAGAGAATATACGCGACAAGTATGAAAAACTACAACCTGTAATCGATGAGAAAGCGGCTAACGGCGATGCTTTGTCAACTTACTTCGGTGGACAGACTCATTACCGCCACGCTCTGTTGTTTAAGATCATGTTTATGGCAATTATTGCAGAAAGCTCTTTGCTAGCGTTATTTGCCGCGCTCATATCGGTAACCTACGAAAACTTGAGAGGGACCGAACATATTATATGCACTTCAAAAATTGGAAGACGGATACTCAGAACAAAACTGAGTGCCTCGCTGATTGCGGCAGTAGCCATGACTGTCGTAATCATTGGGGTGAGTTTGTGCATTCTTTTTCTCAGATTCAATTTTTCGGATGTGTGGAACGATAACGTATCAAGCATGTTTAACTACGCTGTGAATGAATACGGCAAGCCTTTCATCACATGGCACAGCTTCACTGTTGAGGGGTATCTTTGGGCAACAATCGGAGTAGCCTTTGGTATTGCAGTTTGCTTTTGCCTGTTGGGATTCGCAGCTGGGGTATTTGTTCGTAACGGATACGGGGCATTTATAGCCGCTGCGTTGGTAATAGGGATCACATTTCTTGCTAAGTCCCTCTTCCCAATCGGCTCAGTTTTTCGAGCCATGTGGGGTCTTACGCCAGTTTGGTTATGGAAAAATAGCGGAGAATGGTTCACCGATGGTGGAGCGGACATTATATGGGCGAACTTTGAGAGCGTTGGGCTTTTTTTTTCCCTTGTTATACTTTCCATCGCCGCATTCATTGCTAATAAAATATTCAAAAAGAGGGATCTATTATGAGGATATTCGCATACGAACTAAAGAAGCTATGGAATTGGCGCATTCTTGCACTTATTGTTGCAATGAGTGCGTTAACGTGGTTTGCATTTTTGAGCGAAGCACTGCGTTCATATGATAGTCTGACTACCCATGGTATTTACGGTTCCTATCAGAATGAGATGTTTGCACTTTACGGTGATACGCTTGAACCGGAAGAACTTGCCGACTATGATATCCCGGGCAAAAGGGTGGCGCTTATTTCTGAAATGGATGAGATTATCTCAAATGAGACGATATTTACCGAAAACAATATCTACAGCTATGCTCAATATGAGGAGTTTGTTGAGAACGGCTACTCCAGCGATCTAAGCAAGGAAGAACAGGAAATCTTTAGTGATACCTTATTCACAATGCAGAGCAAGTTGAATTATAGCAATAGCGCACAAACCTTAGATGAATGGTATGCCTCGCCATTGATTAGGATACAGACGCTCGAGGCACTCGAACGCACATATGTCGATTATGAGGCTTCTCTTCGCAGCTATATAGACAACGATTCCCGCCCCGTAGTCGTTCGCGCCGCTGAAAAATTACTACAAATGCACAATGCAAACTTGATCCACTATGATCTCAGTGGGCAATTTTCGCTATATGCAGCTGTTGTTGGGGTTTTTACCGTAGTGGCCATAATCATTTTCATTGCACCATTACTTACAACCGACCGTATGCGGAAGTTAAACCTAATGCAGTATTCATCCACTATTGGCCGCAGGATTTTTAAGCTTCAATTTGCCGCAACTATTGTAAGCACACTCGCTTTATCAATCCTTTTGATCGCCGCAGCATATATTCCGTTTCTTGCATCAGGCGCAGGGAATTATTGGGACGCGCATATCATGTCGCTTACTAGTGGGCAGATGCAGCTTTATAACATTACCTTCGGGCAGTACGTTCTCATTCTCGCGGGAATGATACTTGCACTAAGTGTCGGCACGGCGTGTTTCGCGTTTATACTTGCGAGGTTCAGTGCGAATATTGTGATGATGATGATTAAGGCCGTTCCGGTTGGCGTTGCGGTTGCGGGAATCGCCGTACTATCAGTCAACATGGCACTATCGTATAATAATATAGTTTTTAGCAATATCTACCGTGGTAGATTTGATGTGCCGGAGGTTATCGTATGTGGTTTCGTTGCCGTTGTCGGAATGATTGCGGCGGTAGTTGTAACGATACGGGAGAGGTATGTTGATTTAGCTTAAGGCACAGAGGATAAATGCACTATAGTTTATATGGCGAATTAAAAGGGGGATATGTTACTACTTACGTAGTTCTAAACTGAAACTGACCGCGAAGAACCCTTTGGGGCGCCTTTCTTTCCCCCGGGCTCGCGTGAGTTGTTCTTTTTGCGCAGTCCGTCGCTCGATGGAGGTTTGCTGCTGTTGTTGCTATTCTGACCGATCTGGCGTTCTAGCTCCTGCACGCGATTTTGGAGTTTCTTGATTTGCCACGCTTGCGTTTCCACGATCTCGGTTAGCTTTTCGTTTTGGGTCAAGAGCGCGGAAATAAAGCCAGCAATCTCGGTATCTCCTTTGCTAACGTGTAACACCTGTTTCGATGTTAGCTTCATTGCGCGCGCTCCTTCCTCAAAATCTGATAAGAAAATACTTCTACATGGTGCACCAAAAATCCTTTAAAAAGAGAAAGTCTCCTTAACGGTTATTTTAAGGAGACGTAAGTAGTAACGGGGGATATTATGAAAAAATCTATTAAAGCATTAATAAATTTAGGGCTTTACGTATATTTTCGTTAAAATGTTGGCGGTACCCCTTATAAGAATTATCTGGGATGTGGGCAACCTGAAAAGATTTACTCCTAATCAATTAGAACTATTGGGGAAAGAGATGTCTTTAATTAAAAATCAAGAGTTATTACGAAAAGTAATTGTTCTTAGGCAGTATGAAAACTACGGATATCAAATCGCTTATTACCTGCTTGAAAATGAAGCTTTGGCAATAAAAGCGGCAACTCAGGCGTTACTTGAGCTATTCAAGGCTGATAAATTCTTTCATCAGCCGCTTTCTTTTCAGAAACAGTTAATGAAAAAAGTATTCATAAAGCATTCGTTATTAACTAAAGCATCCATGGCTACCGGGAGTTGAAGGGGACTGACTCCATAGCATGAGACAAATCAAAACACCTTCAAGAGAATGCTCCTACGTCGTAAGATGTAGTAGACAACTTTGGAGGTGTTTTTGCATTGGCAACAAGAGTTAGCTACGCGGTTGAAATCAAAATGAGAGCTATTGAGATGAGATTGGCGAATATCCCGGTTAAGGAGATTATGGATCAACTTAACATTCGTAATGAGACGCAGTTGAAAACATGGATGCGTTGGTACCGAGCAGGTGATTTGCATCGTTTGGAGCAGCCGGTGGGTCAACGACAGCAATCGTTGAACAAACCGTTCGAGACTACATCACCTCCTATAACTCAATTCGTATTCAAGCGAAACTAAACAACCAGTCACCGATTGAATATCGGCAACTGGCTGCGTAATTTAATAGGTGTTTTGATCCCTGTTTCGCTGAGAGGGATCAGCCCCAGAAATTTCCATTTTACATAAAGTATGGTTTCTTTTGTGTTATTAATAGTATTTTTGAGAGAAATCGATGAGGGAAGAAGGAGATACATCCCCCTTATAAATTCAATCGATAAGCTTTAAGAAAAATAGCAGGATTTTAAGCTGGACTGCATCATTGAAGCTTCTGGGATTTAGACCGCAAAGTTGTTTTACTTTATCAAGTCGATAGGCAACCGTATTTCGATGAATATTTAATTGTTTGGAAGTTTGCTCAACATTCAGATCCAAATCTAAGAATGTTTCAAGTGTCTCCAGCAACTCGGAATGTAGACTAGGAGTAGTCAACGTGGGAAATTCATTTAAATAGATATCCATGAACTCATTGGGTATTTTATCTAAGATTCTTATAATTCCCCATTCGCTAATGTGCATGATTTTTTTGGAATGTTGGAGCTTTTTTATCATTTGAAGGCTGTGCAAGGCGTTATGGTAACTTTCACGATAGCCCTGAACAGTCTTCTGGGGAGTTCCGATACCTATACGGATATCTAGTTGCTCACTCACTAATTTTTCATATATTTGATGTGCAAGACGCCGAATTTGTTCCAAATCATTATTATTTTTAGCTGGGAATGCCATAAAAAATTGATCTTTTCCAGTAGGAGCTATGAAAATGGGGGTGAAATGAACACTAATGAGTTGTAGGATATGATTTTGCTTTTCCGATAATTCCTGATAGGTAGCGGTTTTAGGATTTAGGCCATCTATCTCTAGCAAAAGAAGTGTACAAATTTGCTCTGTGTCAATTTTAAGGTGTTGCGCTCTTTCCTCTAAATTTACGAAATTTGTGAATTTAGTGTTGATGAGGTCAAAAGCCCATTCTTCAATCATCTTTCTCTTGTATCTAAGTTGTTCACTTAAATAATTTTGTTGAAGAAGAGCTTCAACTGTAATTTTGACTATGTGGGCTATATTATAAACTTTGTTTGGGTCCCCCGTTATCCCTACAGTTCCGACGCATTCATGATTGAATAAAATCGGTAAATTCACCCCAGGTTTAGTCCCCGTCAAGTTTTCACTCTCAGAAGGATAAATGACTCGTTCTGATGCCATTTTCATGACCTCTATTGCCCCTTGATGCACCTGATCAATTCTTTCTGAATCGCTACTGGCAACAATCACTCCTTCATGATTCATGATGTTAATGTTATGACCTGCAACTTTGGCTATTTTTTCAATAATCGGATGAGCAAGTCCTGATGTGATAAGCATTCCTCTCAGCTCCTTCAAGATAAAGTCAACTGCCATATGTGCATCTGCACAAAAATCCTCCTGTATATGCAGTTATTTTCAGTAGTATAACCATTATGTTTGTGTGAATCGTATGATATTTTTATCATAGATCAATGTAAACTAGAATGACAAGCGAGGTTGGAGATGCGAATCATAATAGCTCCTGATTCTTTTAAGGAATGTCTTTCGGCAAGAGAAGTGGCCCTTAGTTTAAAAAAAGGATTTGAAGCTGAAATTCCATCTGCCAAAGTAGATGTATTTCCAATGGCCGATGGAGGAGAAGGAACGATTGATGCATTGGTTTATTCTACGTCCGGAAGAAAAGTGGAAGTAAGAGCCACTGGTCCATTGGGTGTGGAAACGAACTCCTGTTATGGTGTTTTAGGGGATAATGAGACTGTAATAATTGAAGTGGCGAGTATTGCAGGCTTACAGATGATTTCTGAAAGGAATCCGATGATTACAACCTCTTATGGCATGGGAGAACTGATTAACCATGCGTTGAACGAGGGGTATCGTAATTTTTTATTTGGCTTAGGTGGAAGCGCTACAATTGATTGTGGAATTGGTATGCTGCAGGCTTTAGGCGCCGTTTTCCTTGATCAGAAGGGTGCCCATGTCCCGCCTATTGGAAGCGCTTTAGAAAAAATCCATACGGTTGACTTTTCCGGTGTCAACCCTCTACTGGCTGAATGTGAACTTATCGTCGCAAGCGATGTAGAAAATGTGCTGTGTGGTTTAAAAGGAGCGGCGTATGTGTTTGGGGCGCAAAAAGGCGCGAAAAAGGATGAAATTGTAGAATTGGATCGCGGTTTACAACATTATGCCGCCCTTTGTGAAAAAGCGTTAGGTAAATCACTACAAAATATACCGGGTGCGGGTGCTGCTGGAGGTTTGGGCTTTGCCTTTTTAGTACTTGGCGCAAAAATTCAATCAGGTGCGCAAATTGTAGCAAAAGCTATGGGATTGGAACAGCATATTAAAGCTGCGGATTGGGTTATTACTGGAGAAGGGCGGTCGGATTTTCAATCGGTATATGGAAAAGTGCCTGTTTATGTGGCCAAAATTGCAAAGCAATATCATGTCAAATCGTTGTTGATTTCAGGAGCATTGGGTGATGGATATGAGCAACTATATGATTATTTCGTTAGTTGCCGCTCCATTACACAGGGGCCAATTAGTCTACAGGAATCTATGAAAAATGCCAAACAGTTACTGATTGATTCGTCACGTGATTTAGCAAGGCTAATTAAACTGGTGGATTGTAACCGTACAGTTGTTAATCTTTTTTAGCAAAGGAGCAATCAAAAATGACAAAAGTGGCAATTGGACAAATCACCCCTATTACAGGGGATAAAAACAAAAACCTGGAGAAGATGAAGGAGTTAACCCTTGAAGCTGTGGAAAACGGGGCCAAGTTAGTTGTGTTCCCGGAACTTGCTTTAAGCGGATATAACTGCGGGGATCACTTTTTTGAAGTAGCGGAACCCATTCCGGGGGAGGCAACTCGTTATTTTGAAGATTTGGCTCGTACCCATGAAGTTCATATTATTTGGGGGATGCCGGAGAAGGGGATTGGCGGCGTTCTATATAATTCCGCTGTATTGGTAGGGCCGAATGGCTATATTGGAAAATGGAGAAAGAACACATTGCCAGGGCACGCGACAGACCTATCAGGACCTGGGGCATTTCCAGACCGCAGATATTTTAAAGCAGGCGAGGACTTGCCGGTATTCAATTCAGCACTAGGGAAAATTGGAGTGCTGATCTGTTACGATATCTATTTTCCCGAATTGGCACGCATGCTGACCCTACAAGGAGCCGATCTAATCATCGGTATTTCTGGTTCACCCTCATTCGAAAAAGATATTTTTGAACCTATTGTAAAAGTTAGAGCGATGGAAAATGCAACTAATTTTGTTTATACGAATCTTGTTGGGAAAGAAGGGGATACCGAGTATTGGGGAGGAGGCTGCATCGTAGCAGCAGGTGACAAGGAGACGAAGCTGCCCGGTCATCCAATTCTCTGTAAAGCACCATATGAGGGAGAATGTATTACTCTAGCTGATATAGATATTCAGGCTCATCATAAAGTTCGTCCTTATTTTCCTGTATTACGCGACTTAACAACACGAATGTATGAACAACTTGCAGACATTCATAGAAAATTATCTTAGGGCTCGCATAATAATTGAAAAAGGTGGGAATGCGCATGAGTAAGTGGAAAGAGTGGTTTCAGGGGCCTCAGGATATTACCAAGGCAGAGGCGGTAGAAGATTATTCAGTTGGAAGAGTTCCATCTCGATATCGTTGGCCGATAGCAGCTATTATTCTTGTTCTTTTAGGAAACTCCACAGCCATGTTCTTCTTCACATATGGGGCCGAATTTGCTTATACGGTTGGTTGGCCAACCATGCTTATTCCTATTTTTTATTTTTTTGTGGGCGCTACAATTATTGGTGCGTGTACCATGAAGATTGCCAGTAAAGAAGGCTTATCGATGAGCCTATTGACGAGAGGCCTCGGGTTTGGGTATTTAGGATCTGCAGTAACTTCATTGATCTATGCCGTTAACTATATTTTTTATTTTATATTTGAAGGAACTATTGTTACGCATGCCATAGCCAATTATGCGGGGATTGGAATCAATTCTATAGGTGGTATTGCGATTTTTGCCGGCTTAGGCTTCATAACGATCTGGTTTGTATGGAAAGGGATGTCTTCCATGCAATTTCTCCAAACCTGGGGAGTGCCCATTTTCCTTATTTTATTTCTTGTAGGGCTTTATAATCTTTCTGTTAATTATGATGTTATCGGGGTAGCCTCCTGGATGCCGAGCAACAATGTAACAGCGACTACGATGTGGATGGCATTGAATATGGCCAATGGTCAGCTTGTTTTTCAGGGATTATTAGCAACGGATTATGGACGCTTTGCAAAACCGAATATTACGTATAAAGGAACAGCTACCATTATGGTCGGGATGTTGATCCCCATGCTGGCCGTTATTTTCCTCGGAGCAATGTTGGCGTATACATTATTGCCAACGCTGGATAATAACGCGTACGCCCTGGCTTCTGATCCCGGTTTTGTGTTCCCTATCGTAATGGGGATTCTTGGAGTTGTATTTGCGATTGTAACCCAAATACGAATCAATGTCATGAACTTGTATTCTGGATCGTTGGCTCTATCCAATACGATGGACAGTGTATTTAATTACCGTCCTGGCCGACAATGGTGGATGATAGCGGTCTGGTTATTAGGTGTCATATTTTATGCAGTTAACGTTCTACAATACATGAATACATTCTTGGCCATTACCGGGATTTTAACTAATACGTGGGTTTTCATCATACTTGCAGATTATTATATCTGTAGAAAGGTATTTAAATTGGCGCCATCCGATTTTGTAGAGTATCGCCAGGAATATCTGCATTCTTGGAATCCTGCAGGTATTATCTCTTTATCAGCGGCTGTATTTATCGGGGCGCTTGGGGTTTTAGATGTCTATCCGATATATTACGCTTCCTTTTTTGCGATGCTTACCGGACCTGTACTACATGTAATGATCTCGGTAATGACAAAAGGGAGATACTATTTCTCAAAGTTCCCGACGGATGTTGAAACGAGCTGGACAGCACGGCTATGATACGGAGTGTTCCGGAATTGATGGTGCACGTGCCAGAGACTCATCAGGATACGGAACAAGGACTATAAATACAACAGGGGCTGTCCAATAAGCCCCAAAATAAAAAAGTTGGGCGGAAAAACGTAAGGTTTTCCGTCCAACTTTTTTGGTTCTTGTGCTTCTGCTGCTGGAAAGTGGCGAGGTGGATACCCGCCATCTTCAGTAGATTGTGGGCTAAAGCCACAATCCCAAACTCGGTGTGAACCTTCTCCAGCCCTCGCAAGGAGAATCGACGGAACGAGCGATTGCCCTTGATGTGACCGAACACGCTTTCTACCTCGACTTTACGCCGAGCATAGATTGCGGATTTCTCGTCATCCTCAAGGGCTTTTTTGGCTTTTGCTTTTAGCTCTTCCCAGATCGTGTTCCAGTGTACCTCGCGGTTTCCCTTGGCCTTGGTGCAGCTTGCCTTGAATGGACAATCCCTGCAATCTTCACATTCATAAATCTTGAAGCTTTGCTCCAGACCAGAAGCGTTCTTTTTCGTCTGGTACTTCTTAAAGCGAACGTAACGGCCATTGGGGCAAACAAACCGATCATCGTGCGCTTCATACGTCCAGTTCGAGGCGTGCCGGATGTCCTTCTTGTAACGACGCGTTTTCTCGCTCATGTAGTTGCCATAGGGCATGAGAAAATCAAAGCACGGCTCCTTTTCTTCGCCCACCGCATACAAATAGTTTTCCTCACTGCCATAGCCTGCATCGGCAATCACGGTTTTGGGCATGGGTAAAGAGGATGCTGCTAATTGCTCCATATGGGGGATGAAACAACGCGTATCTGTGGGGC
>NZ_JBHSED010000036.1:233659-256202 GCF_042651945.1 Cohnella boryungensis
GGCGTCCGGGTCCGTTTTGGAATAGCTGTTGCGGTCGCCAAAGCAGGCTTTCTGCTGCTTATATCTGTTTAAGCGAGGCAGAAAATCTTCTCGAATTTGGTTTAGCGGCTGCTCCAAGGCACTGCGCGCTTTGCGCAAGCTTTTCCGCTCTGCGCTACCACTTGCCTCGGCTATTTGTTCTGTTAATCCTTCGACCTTCTCCTCCAGCATGACCGCTGCTCATTGAGCCTGGCGGGGAGGTCTTCTGGATCTGCCGCCGTGTACGGGCCAGCTTCCTGCTGTGTTAGCGTATGAATATGTGCAAGGGTCGCCTTTACCTTTTCCTTGAGCTTCTCCTCGAAGCGCAGCGTGGATTTTTTCCACACAAACGAATACTTGTTCGCGTCAGCTTCGATCTTCGTGCCATCTAAAAAGTACTGCTCCATCGTAATGTAATTGTCCGAGATGAGCTTGTGAATCATCGTTTCAAACAACTCGTCCATGAACGCTTTCATGCGCACACCGCGGAAGTCATTTAAGGTACGGAAGTCGGGCTGCTGCATCGCAGCCAGCCACATGGTCGGGATGTTTTCGTACAGCAGCTTTTCGATACCACGGCACGAGTAGACCTTTTGCGAGTAGCCGTAAAGGATCACCTTGAGCATCATTTTCGGATGATAGGAGCTGCGGCCACCACCTATGTAATGAGCAAACAACTGCTGGTCAGGGATCGCTTCAATCATCTCATCGATGACACGAGCCACATGATGAATAGGGATCAATGCTTCCAGATCCAAAATCATGTGCATCTGTTTGTTGTCGTAGGCTTTGAACGCAGGGATGAGATTCCGCTTGGAAGCCGACTGTTCTTCCAAATCTCCTAGAGGAATCGTTTGTTGCGTGGTATACTGTTCTGTAGTAGTCGATAGATTACGCATAAAAACCGTCCTTCTTCAAATGATTGTGTGGTAACTTTCATTTTACAAGAAAAGACGGTTTTTATGTTCCTATTTTTAACATTGAATACAACCGGGGCTTCCAGAAGCCAGTTTTTACTGACTTTCTGGACAGCCCCTTCTTGCTTTTCCGATTTACAACAGTCTGAACGGATGACAACTTAATGAGACCAGACCGCATTAGATTACCGCGCATTCTCTCATTTATTATTAAAGTTCTAAAAAATTATTAATGCGGGGAAGGCCCGAGTTTGGTTGAACGGCTTAATTGCGGTGTGCTACAGTATTGGAGCGCAACCCCCGGATGGGAAAGCCATCCTGTTGGAATGATGACAAATACGAGGAAGGTCGCAATGAAAAAGTTATTCAAGAATGGCTTCGTCAGATTGGGACTAGTTCTTGCAATCGCAGGCGGAGCGCTTGTATATTGGCTGATGCCGCCTGTCGCCAAGGTTGAAAGCGCCGAGATCGGCAATGGCGTCCAGGTGAAGTTCAAGACGAACGGAACGCAAATCGAACAATATCATAACCAAACATGGAACCCTTATTTCGCTAAAGGGGTCAATATGGGAGCCGCCGTTCCCGGACATTTTCCCGGCGAGCTTGAGATTTCGAAGGACGATTATATGAGATGGTTCGAGATGATTCAGGAGATGGGCGCCAACGTCATCCGCGTGTACACCATTCTGAAGCCGGAGTTTTACGAATCGTTGGTCCGATACAATGCGAAGCATCAGGATAATCCGCTCTTCTTCATTCAAGGAGTATGGAGCCCGGAAGAGCAACTGATCGCCGGCCAGAACGCCTTTGATCCGAAGGTCAAACAGAAGTTTGAAAAAGAGATTCAAGAAGCCGTAGAAGCGGTATATGGAAATATCGATCTCGAAGCCGAGGAGCATTCCGGCAAGGCCAGCGGGAAATACGTATTCAATGCCGGGCCCTACCTCATGGGATGGATCGTCGGTACGGAATGGGACCCGGTGATGGTGAAGAGAACGAATAAGAACAATCCGGATGCGGCCGACTATAAGGGGGAACATTTTCAAAGCAAACCCGAGGCTAATCCCTTTGAGAAATGGCTGGCCGAGATGGTCGACATCACGGCCGCAACGGAAGCGAAGCACGGCTGGCAGCATCCGATTGCCTTCTCCAATTGGGTGACTACCGACCCGCTTGAACATCCGGGCGAGCCGCTGGTCGCCGAAGATATGGTCAGCGTCGACCCGATGCACATCACCGCCGTAGATTGGGATGCCGGTTATTTTGCCTCCTATCACGTGTACCCTTACTACCCGGATTTCTTCACCTTCGACAAGTCGTTTCAGACGATGAAGAACGATAAAGGTGAAATCGATAGCTACAAAACCTATCTTCACAAGCTCAAGAAATACCACAGCGATATGCCGATTATGATTACCGAGTTTGGCGTTCCCGCCTCGCAAGGCATTGCCCACACAGGCATGCTGGGACGCGATCAGGGAGGGCACGACGACAAGACGCAAGGGGAGATGGATGCGGATATGTTCCGTCAGATCCATCAAGAGGGATACTCCGGCGCGATCTTGTTCACCTGGCAGGACGAGTGGTTCAAGAAAACCTGGAACACGATGCACTACGACATTCCCGACCGGCGGGCCTATTGGTACAACACGCTCACGAACGAATCCCACTTCGGCGTGCTCGGCATGTATCCGGGGAAGGATGATGTGATTCACATTGACGGGGATGCTTCGGACTGGGACAAGCTTGAGGATGGGGATAAGACCAAGCTGGATATGCAAATCGAAGGCTTCAATGAAATATGGGCTACGCACGATGAAGGATATCTCTATCTCTTGGTTAAATTATCCGAATCTTTAGAATTTTCTAATGATTCTATTTATTTGGGGTTCGATACGTTAAAGGGAGGCAATCGCCATGCGCCGCAGCTTCAGGGAAAGACGCTGGACGAAGGCTTGGAAACGCTGATTGAACTCGGAAACGAGGATAAAGGGCAGATGATGATTGCCTCCAACTATGACCTCCATACCCGATTCTACGGCAAGCTATCGAACATATTGGCTTATGATCCTGAAGAATTGGAGGATGATAGCGGGCTGTTTAAGCCATGGAAGCTGGTCGTGAACTATTTGCTTGAATACCCGGACGCTCGCGTCGATCATCCCTTCGGCGATATTGAAGTAGGAGATTTGCAGAGAGGAATGAGCAATTCGCAAGATCCGAACTACAATTCCAAGGCGATGTGGCAGGCCAAGGGCAATGTGCTGGAAATTCGGATTCCTTGGATGCTGCTGGGATTCAGCGATCCCAGCTCGCTCAGCGCGATTAGCTACACAGATACGGGATCGAAGGAGTTCGAATCCGTGAAGGTCGAGGGGGTTCGCATCGTGCCGTGGATAGTCCGCAAGGCCTCGAAGGAAGTCGTCGGACTCGAAGGCAGCAGCCCTTATCCGGTATCGCAGCTTCCGCTCTACACTTGGAAGAGGTGGGAGGACATCGACGTCGAGTACGTGGAACGTCCGAAACAGAGCTACGGAATTATGCAAAAAGCGATGAGGGAAGCGGATCAACCGGTGAATCAACCAGTGAATCAACCGGTGTCCAAGTAACCATGAAGGAAGGGTTATATTTGTGTATATCAACATTGATGTGGCGATCCGATTTTTGTATGTGCTCATCGTCCTGAATGTGGCCTTCGCCGTCGTGGTGTATGCCCTGAAAATCAAAAATCTGAGAAGAGCCGGAACGGAACGCAGGTTCGAGCTCAAAATCAAGGATTACTTCACCTATGTTCTGGCCAATATCGAAGGAAAAGAAGCGTTGAATCCACCGCCGTTTGCATGGAACAAAGCGGAGCAGCACGCGATGCAGGAGCGCTTGAACGATATGATCGAGAACTTTACCGGAACGGCTCGCGACAAATGCCGGGAGCTCTGCGAACGCTTGGGCTTGGTGCAATACCACATGGACCGTTTGAACAAAGGCTCCTATTCCGTGAAAATCGATGCGGCGTATCACTTAGGCTGCATGAGAGTACGGGAGGCTGCTCCGGCTTTGCTCCAGCTTCTCCAATCGCACCAACGGAATTCTTCCCTCTTCGTCATCGCCCGTTCGATTGCGAAGTGCGCTCGCAACGAACAAGACGTCAAGGACATGGTGCAGGCTGTTCTGAGGCACAACAAGGGATTCTACGATTTGCTGGTCGACATGGTGAAAGAAGCGGATGTCGACCACGGGGCTCTGTTCGCCGAATTGATTCAACGGGAGAGCCATGCATTCATACACATTGGCTTGCGCGGATTGAAGGACTATACCGAGCCGAAGGTGGCATCGGCGGTCTACCGGCTCATCGATTCCCCGGACGCCGCCATTCAATATAAGGCTGTGGAAATCTATCTGAAATCCGTTCATTTTATTCCCCGCAACGTCGTGCAGAAGCTGCTTCGGCATTCGATGGATGAGGTGCGCGTCCTCACGGTTCAAGCGATCGCCGATCTGAAGCTGGTGACGTATATCGATGTCATGAGCAACGCCTTGCTGGATAAAAGCCGGCGGGTTTCCGAGGCCAGCGCGCAAGGGTTATGGCTTCTTGGAGAAGGTGGAATCGCTCAATTGTGCGAGGTCGCCGCAGAGGCAAGAGGGTCGGAGCAAGGGGAATACCTCCGCGGGCTTATTGAGGATCATATCCAATATCTATCGTCGAGGCTCCATGACCTTGACCAGCTCACCCGGTACAATTCGTTGGTTTACCATTACGAGAAAAAGTTCGGCAAGAGCAAACGAATCTATCGGGTTGTGTAGCTAACAGGTTTGGGAGGGAAACGAACATGAGGATACTGGATTACTATTTGCAGCAATTCTTGAACTTCTTGCGAGATTTTCTATTGGGCTACGGCTACTTCGCCATGTATTACGCATTGGCGATTACGTTCATCTATTTCTTGATCTTCGGCCTATCGATTCGGCATACGCTCCCTCTTCAACGGGGCATCCGATACAATCGCGTACAGAAGCTGTCCGGCTCGGAGCACGTACCGGCGGTGTCCTTATTGGTCCCGGCGTACAACGAAGAGTTAATGATTAAAGAAAACGTGCGCTCCCTATTGGCTCTGAATTACCCGGAATACGAGGTCATCGTCGTGAATGACGGCTCGAAGGACAATACGGCCAACATCATGATCGAAGAGTTTAAGCTTCGAGAGATCAAGCCTGTTGTTGCAAGCCATATTAAAACCGAAAGAGTCAGAGGCTACTATCACAATCCCGAATATCCGAATCTGTATTTCATCGATAAGGAAAACGGAGGGAAAGCGGACTCCTTGAATGCCGGGATCAACCTTTCCCGCCATCCGTTGATTTCTACGATCGATGCGGATTCGCTGCTGGAGAAGGATGCGCTGACCCGAATCGCCCGAGTGTATATGGAAAATCCCGAAGAGACCGTGGCGGTCGGGGGCAACGTTCGAATCGTCAACAGCTGCACGGTAGAGGACGGAATGGTCAAGAATATCCGGTTCCCCAAGCAATGGTGGCCGGCTCTTCAGAACGTCGAGTATATCAAAGCCTTCTTGGGCGGCCGGATCGGCTGGAGCGCCATTAACGGATTGATTATCGTATCCGGCGCCTTCGGCGTGTTCCAGAAGGATAAGGTAATTGCGGTTGGCGGCTACCGCGGCGGATATCCCGGGGAAGACATGAACATCGTCATCAAGCTGCATCGCTATTGCCTGGAGAACAAAATCCCGTATCATGTCGCGTTTTGTCCGGATGCCGTGTGCTGGACGCAAGCGCCGGATACGTATCGGATTCTAAGCAGCCAACGGATGCGTTGGGGTCGCGGCAACCTGAAGAACATGGTCGAGGAAGGCAGGCATATGATCTTCCGCCCCCGCTACAAGGTATTCGGGCTGTTGACGCTTCCTTATAATATCTTGTTCGAAACGTTAAACCCGTACTTTCGCTTGAGCGGCTTAATCGCCATGCTCGGCTATTGGCTGCTGAATATGGCGGATTGGAAGACGGTCGCCGTCTTTATGCTGGTGAACTTCTTCTCCTGCTTCATCCTTAGCCTCGGCGCTTTGTACATTGAGGAAAAGGCGTTCAGCCGCTATCCGAAGCTGAGCGATCTCCATAAGATGATTCTTTACTCTTTCCTCATGTTTCTCGGGTATCGCCAGGTTGGCGTTCTGTGGAGGTTCTTGGGACACATCGACTTCTTCCGCAACAACAATACGTGGGGAACGATGGTTAGAACCAATTTTAATAAATAAGATCAGATATATAGGTTGAACCAAAGACACAACAATGAGCAGGCAGAGTGCAATGGAGAAAGGGAATGGTTTGTCGCGAGTTCTGGCTTTGAGTTTCTCACCTATAAAGGTCTAATCCATCAAAGAAACTCAAAACAGGCTGTCTGAAGCCGGCAAGCCATCCCTTTCGAAATGCAACGGTCTTCTAATATTCATTGGTTCAACCTATATAAATTAAAGGAGTGGAGAAAATGGCCGTTGTGATTCGCAACAGCATTCAGGACATTACGCTGCAGCTACTGCAATCCATTCATTTGGCAACCCTGAAGAGCGCCTCGTGCGGAGTCGTATTGGCTCCTTGCGCGAGTATGAACCCCAAAACGCTTGAGCAGGCGAAATTACGGATGAGCGGCAACGATGCCTCTCTATCGGTTCAACTGAGCTATGACGATCCGAATCAGGTTCTGTGCGTCGTATTGGAAGGAGCGACCTTGGGCAGCGCCCATTACGCGTCCCTCGCCTTAAAGGATTTTCTCCACAACCAGCATCTGCTGCAAGGGCAAGTGGTTGTCGCCGGCTTTCCGGAGAGCGGAAAACCGACGGAATCCGCAATCGGGGCATTCCTGCAGCAGGCGATCCGCAGCAAAGGAATAGAAGGAGATATTCACTTCTTTACGGCGACCAATGCCGAGACGTCCGTCCTGATTGCCGATCCCGACGATCTCGTTCGCGAATTCATCAAGGTTCGGCTGGAGCTGAAGGGATATCGCGTCTACGAGGCCAAGGACGGGCAAGAAGCTTACGACATGTTCGTTCGTACGTTTCCGGACCTCGTCATTACCGAATTGAATTTGCCTATCCTCGACGGTTACCAGCTCATTCGCAGCATTCAACGTCATGATTCGCATGAGGGCAAGGCGATCGTTCTGACGGACAAGCAGCTTTCGGAGAACAGAAGTCGCGCTTACGAATCAGGTGCTGCCGACTATGTGACCAAGCCGCTGTCGATATCCGAATTGGAATGGAAAATCAAGAGACTGACGACAAACTCATAATCTTGTGAGATCGAGGAGCGGATCATAGATGGTATACACCCTGTTAAAAGAAAACTTGCAGAATAAAACGGCGAAGGTTGGCGTCGTGGGACTGGGATACGTCGGATTGCCGCTGTCGATGGAGATGGTCAAGGGCGGCTTTACCGTATACGGCATCGACCTGGATCAGCGCAAGGTGGATACGCTTCTTGGCGGGGAGTCCTATATTCAAGACGTGCCCAGCGCCGCTGTGGCCGATGCCGTAGTCAGCGGGAAGTTCGTGCCGACGAGCCGATACGAGACGATTCGGGAATTGGATACGATCAGTATTTGCGTACCGACTCCGTTAAGCGAGAACCAGGACCCGGACACCTCCTTTATCGTGAGCGTCGTGAACGAGATCAAGAAATATATCAAGAAGGGAACCTTGATCGTTCTTGAAAGCACGACATATCCCGGAACGACGGAGGAATTGATTCAATATGAGCTTGAGGCTATGGGATTAACGGCGGGCCGGGATTTCTTCCTGTGCTTCTCGCCGGAACGCGTAGATCCCGGGAATCCCAACTTCAATACTTACAATACGCCCAAGGTGATCGGCGGAACGACCGAGCAATGCAAGGAGCTTGGCGTCACGCTGTACAACAACGTGGTCAAAACCGTCGTTCCGGTGTCCTCGCCTAAAGTGGCGGAGATGTCGAAGCTGCTTGAGAATACGTTTCGCAGCATCAACATCGCGTTCGTCAACGAATTGGCCATGATGTGCGATCGCATGACGATCGACGTATGGGAAGTCATACGGGCGGCTTCCACGAAGCCGTTCGGATTCATGTCCTTCTATCCGGGGCCGGGAATCGGCGGTCACTGCATCCCGCTCGACCCGATGTATTTGTCGTGGAAAGCCAAGGAATTCCGCTTCTACAGCAAATTTATCGAATTGGCCCAATCGATTAACGACAACATGCCGGAGTACGTACTGAACAAAACGGCCCAAGTGCTGAACGTATACGCCAAATCGATCCGCAACTCGAAGGTTCTGATCTTGGGTATGTCCTATAAGCCGGATATCGACGATCTGCGCGAATCTCCCGGTCTGGAAATCTATGAATTGTTCAAAACAAGCGGGGCGAAGGTCGACTATTACGATCCGTATGCGACTTCGTTCAAAGACGAGCAGGACCGCGTCGTTCATACGGTGAAATACGATCCGGACGCATTCGCCCAATACGATTGCATGGTGCTAATCACCAATCACCGAAGCTTCAGCTATCATGAGCTGGCGGAGATGGGCGTTCCGATCATCGATACGCGCAACGCTTTTGCCGATATCAAGTCGGATAACATTCATAAGCTGGGAACCGGAATTCAACACCAAGACGCGAAAGTTCTTGTCGGTGCCTAAGCTCGAATCTCTAAGCAAGGTAAAGCTCATTAAAATCATTTTGATCGCCGTGCTCGTCTGCACGGCGATCGCAACGGTTCTTATGCTGAGACGACAATTCGAAAGGCCGCCTGTCATCGCCACATGGGTGTGGGACACGAAATCTTTAATGCAGGACAAAAACAGCATGCTCGCTTTTGCCGAGGGCCAGGGAGTGAACGTGATCTTCCTGCACGTCGACCGGAAATCCGAAGACTTCGAACCGTATCGGGCCTTCATCGAGGAGGCGCACGAATTGGGGATGGAAGTCGAGGCGCTGGGAGGAGATCCGACCTGGGGATTAACCGAATATCGGCAGGAAATCGACTCCTTTATCGAATGGCTGGAAGACTATTGCCAAGCCGTGGGCGAGAGGGCCGCGTTCGACGGCATCCACGTAGACATTGAGCCCTATCTACTGGAGGAATGGGAGCGGGAGCGCGACGAGGTCGTACGCCAATGGATGGGCAATGTGGCGTATTTGGTCGACAGGATGAAGCCGCATGCATCCTCGCGCATATCGGCCGATCTTCCTTTCTGGATTCACAAGGTTCCGACCCGCGAGGACGTGAGCCTGGGGGCCTGGATGCTCGATCGGCTCGACCGCGTTGTGCTCATGAATTACCGGAATTTCGCCATCGGAGAGAACGGCATCATAGACAACGCCCTGCCGATGATCAAAGAAGGCACCAGAGCAGGGAAGCCGGTGATCATAGGTTTGGAAACGGCCCCTACCGACGAGGGAGAGCACGTTACTTTTTATGGACAAGGGACTGCCGACATGCATCGGCAAATGCAGCTGAGCCATATGTTCATGCAGCGGTACTCCGGATATGGAGGCTTCTCCATTCATAACTTCAAGAGCTGGAGGGAAGCCTCGGAGTCCGGCAGGCACGCAGGAAAGGAAGGATAACCGTATGGGAAAATATTTCGGAACGGACGGGGTAAGAGGCGTCGCGAACGCGGAGCTGACTCCAGAGCTGGTATTTCGATTAGGCCGGTCAGGCGGTTATGTATTGACCCGGAATAAGCAAGGACAACGCCCTGTCATTCTCATCGGACGGGATACGCGCATTTCGGGAGAAATGCTGGAGGCGGCTCTTGTGGCAGGCCTATTATCGATCGGCGCGGACGTCCTGCGCTTGGGCGTCATCTCTACGCCGGGCGTGGCGTACTTGACGAAAGCAAGGGGGGCGGATGCCGGGGTAATGATCTCCGCGTCGCATAATCCTGTGGCGGATAACGGGATCAAATTTTTCGGCGGCGACGGCTTTAAGCTGTCGGATGAACTGGAAGCGGAGATCGAATCGCTGCTGGACGCGGATGAGGATCGGATTCCTCGTCCGATCGGCGCGGACGTAGGGGCGGCACAGGACGATCTCGAAGGCGGGCAAGCCTACGTCTCCTACTTGAAATCGACGGTCAATCACAGCTTCGATGGGCTCAAGGTGGTTCTGGATTGCGCCAACGGCGCGGTATCGAGGCTTGCCCCCCGGCTTTTCCGCGATTTGGGCGCGGACGCGATCGTGCTGGCCCATCAACCGGACGGGCTGAATATTAATGAGAATTGCGGCTCCACGCACCCCGAAGCGGTTCAACGGGCGGTTCTGGAGCATCAGGCCCATCTGGGACTTTCCTTCGACGGGGATGCGGATCGGCTCATTGCCGTCGACGAGAAGGGAGCGATCGTGGACGGGGACCACATTCTTTTTATTCTGGCCGAATTCATGAGGAAGCATCAGCGGTTGAATCGCGACACTGTGGTTTCTACCGTGATGAGCAACCTGGGCTTCTACAAGGCGCTGGAGAGCAAGGGGGTAGAGGCCAAACAAACCAAAGTCGGAGATCGCTACGTCTTGGAGGAAATGCTGCAGGGCGGATACAACCTGGGCGGGGAACAGTCGGGCCATGTCGTCATGCTGGACTACAGTACGACCGGAGACGGCATGCTGTGCGCGATTCAGCTGATGAACGCGATGAGGGCCGAAGATCGGTCGTTAAGCGAGCTTGCCCAGGGCATGGTCAAGTATCCGCAGCTTCTCGTGAATGTTCCGGTAGGGGACAAGACGAGGCTGACGGGCAATCCCCGAATCCAGGCAGCCGTCAGGTCGGTAGAAAATCAGATGGGCGGAAGCGGAAGAGTGCTCGTTCGTCCTTCGGGCACGGAATCGATCGTCCGAGTCATGGCGGAGGGACCGGATGAGCAACGGCTTACCAACTTTGTCGATCTTCTTGTCGAAGTCGTCAAGGAAGAGCTGGCATTCCATCCGGCTTAACAAGATGGAAATCGACCATGACGGGGCCTTTACTTCTTCCCGAGGTGGCAGGCTATGAAGAGGTGGCTCATCTGTTTGTTGACGGTCGCCCTTAGCGCCGTTATTTTCGCGCCTGCCGCGCCTGCCGCTTCCCGGATCCAGGTCGTCGTCGACGGGCAGGCTGTGACTTTCCCGGACGAGCCTCCGTATGTCGATCGCAAGTCCAACCGTACGATGGTACCGGCCAGATTTGTAGTCGAAACGCTGGGCGCCAAGATGACATGGAATGGACGATTGAACCAGATGACTTTCACGTATAGAGATCAGACGGTTCGCTTGACGGTCGGCCATAACGTGGCGCAAGTGAATGGGAAGCCGGTAGCCTTCAATCCGCCCGCGACGACCAAAAACAACCGTACGATGATTCCGCTTCGGCTGATCGGCGAAATCTTTCAAGCGGAGGTGGAATGGGACGCGAAAAGCAAGCTGGCCGTCGTGACGACTTCGGCGAAAATGCCTAAAGGCACGTGGATCTGGGACGCAAGCCTCATCGAGAAAGAGCGGGATCGTATCCTGAGCTTTGCAAGCAAGCAAGACGTGACGGCGATTTACCTGCATGTGAATCGGGACATTGCACCTGCCGTGTATGAAGACTTCGTTCGAAGGGCCACAGAACGGCAGATCCGGGTGGAGGCGCTGGCCGGTCGCCCCGAGTGGGCTTTAACGACGAATCGGGACCCCATTAAATCCTTCATTGCCTGGACGCTGCAGTACAATGCGTCCGTCGGGGAGGAAGCGCGTTTCGGCGGCCTGCACTTCGATATCGAACCGTATCTGCTGGCCGATTGGCGAACCGACTCCAAGCGCATTCTTGAACAATGGATACATAACCTGAGGTGGATTGAACAGGAAGCCGAAGGAAGCGGCTTGAAGATGACGATGGACGTCCCTTATTGGCTTCATGAAGTGAAGGTGCCCGACACCGACTACAGCATGAGCGCGTGGCTGCTGGAGAAGTTCGATTGCCTCGTCATTATGGATTACCGCAATCATGCGCTGGGGAAGAACGGGATCGTCGACAATGCTCAGGTCATATTGCGGGAAGCCTCCGCGCTTAACAAGCAGGTGATCGTGGCGGTGGAGACCGCCAAAAGCCTGGAGGGCGATCGCGTATCGTTCTATGCCAAGAGCGTCGAATACATGGAGCAAGAGCTGCAGACTGCGCATGGGGAGCTTTTCCGATATGCCAGCTATGCGGGAATGGCCATTCATGACTACAGAAGCTGGGCTGCAATGGTTGAGAAAGCCAAGTAACAGGCATTCCTGACCGGGACCGCTAAACGAAATAACCGTCAATTTCGCGGAACAAGCGAGATTGACGGTTATTTTAATAATCGTAACTCAAGGGAATATTAGATTAATCTGCGGATGCTCCCTTTTTCCTGCGGATAAAGCGCCGATCGATGAAATAAGCGATGAGCAAGGACAGGACACTGAGCAAAACAGGTATGCCAAACGCTTCAAAAGAGAAGGAGCTGCCCTCCAGCTTCAGGTGATCGGTGGCGCGATATTCGAGCCGCTTGGCCGCAAATTTCGCCGTCGGGATATCCTCCTGCCCGGCCAAATCCTCGAATGCGGGATCCATTGCAAACCGATCCGCCGCGTCGCGGTGCAGGAACAGCAGTTCCGCGCTGTTGCCGCTGCTTTTCCATTGGCTGATGTCTTCGGCGGCTATAGACTCGACATCGGCACCGACAACAATCATTTTCGATAGCTTCGGCACGTCTTTTATCTGATAACGCGCGACTAGGTTCAGGCCGTGCTTCGTTACGACCGGTTCGTTCGCGCTGGAGACGGTCAACGTCGTCGTCGTACCGGAAGCGGCGTACGTATCGAATGCTGCGGACAAATCCAGTTCATCGGCGCCGTTATACAGCAGCACGCCCGCCTTTACTTTGTTCCATTGAAAAGCGTTGTTCAGTACGTACGTTATATCGCTCAGCCCGGCAACGAACGGTTTCATTTGCGGGTTTGTCACGTAATCGTATGAGGGATAGTTCATCTCTCCCGCCACTTTCTTCGCTGCGGCCTCGCCCAGCTGTTGGGAGATGACGTATAGCACAGCATCGATCCCAGATGTCAGACCGGCAGAAGATACGATATTGTCTTGCGGGACGTAGCGCCGATCTTTCACCCACTGGATTTCCGGATATTTTTTAATGAGCCGGTTGATGTCTCCCCAATGCGTTGCAGCCGATTTGCCGTTCAGCAAGCCGGTATCCGCCAGATTTTCAGCTCCGTTGCATATGGTGAGCAATGTCGTCTTGGCGCTCGAGTGCTTCCGCATCCATTCACGGACGGGCGCATATTTTTTCTCGTCCAGAATCGGCATATACGGAATGACGATAATGTCCGGGCTTTTGCCGAGCATCGCATCCATCTCGTTAAATGAATAATGCGGGACGACATCGAGTCCGCCAGTCAGTGATTTAATTTCGCGATCGGGGGCAACGCCGTATACATTGTAAGCTTCAGTCATTGCAAACATCTCGTACGGGACGAGAAAATCGAACACTTCCGTCACTTCGTTCGCCAGCAGCACAGCCACCGTCGGTTTGTTCGCGTCATATTCAGGTACCTTCACATCCGTCAGTGAAGGGGCGGCTCTATCGTAAACCGACATTCCGGCATTCATTGTATTCACGAACCCTAAGGCGCCTGTCCCCCCTACGACGACGACAAAAACGATGAGATAGATCATGATGCGTAAGAAAGTTTTCACTTGTTGCGCTCCTTCGAGTTAGATTGCTTACCCTTAAAGTTTAACAAGACGAGATGAACATATCCTCTGTCTGCGGTTCGGTAGAAGGCCCGCCTAAAGTTTGAGCGGTCATTGGACTCAGGTCTGTATTCCACTTGGTTTCTATGATCGAAAGTGTGGAGTGAAGCTTGACAAGATTTTGATTTTATGCAAAGTTAAGTTGCTGGTATCGAATAGGTTAAAAGAGCGCGGGAAGCGGGAAAAGGTGAACCTTATGAAAGCGAATCGAATGGAAGCGTTCAGCGATGGCGTACTGGCGATTATCATTACGATTATGGTATTGGAATTCAAATTGCCGGAAGGCCATGACTGGCATGCGCTAATCGAGCTTGGTCCGAAAATTCTTAGCTACATCTTCAGTTTCGTGTATATCGGCATCTACTGGAACAATCATCATCATCTGCTGCATATGGTGCGAACGATGAACGGGCGGTTGATGTGGCTTAACTTGCTGCTGCTCTTCTGGCTATCTCTTGTGCCGTTCACGACAGCTTGGATGGGGGAAAGCCATTTTGCTGCCACTCCAACGGCGCTGTACGGGATTATTCTGCTACTGGCGGCTCTCTCGTACTGGCTGCTTCAGCGCGCGATTGTTAACCAGCATTCAGGAGATTCCGCATTCGTCGCGGCGATGGGAAAAGACTGGAAAGTGAAAATATCTCCCTCGCTCTACTTGACTGCGGTCTTGACCGCGTATGTGAGTCCTTGGATATCAGGCGTCTTTTTCGTACTCGTTGCGATAATCTGGTTCTTGCCGGACAAGCGAATCGAGTATGCTCTGAGAGGCCGCTAAGAAAAGTTCTTCGATTCTCGCGTGCAGGCGGGCTTCGAAGAGCTTTTTTTACCCTATCAGAAAGTATAAAACTTGGACTTCTTATCCCATCTGATAGCTCGATACAAAACGTCTGCCGCCGTACCCAAGGACGGCGAAGCCGTTTTTACTTATCTGACGCAGACGCCATGAGCGAATGTAACTCCTGTTTAGTAAGCTCCAGAGCGAACAATGAGGGTGGGGCGTGCGTCCTATCTACAGACGGTCGAACGTAATGACTGGAGTAGATTTGAACCGCGAACTTTAGTTCATTTGGCGGTTGATTCGGGTCGAATGGGTGTTCTAACATAGGGACAAACCCATTTTTGTATGGAAGTGTTTGACATCGACACCCTCGCGTTACCAAACGAAGCGGTGTTTTTTATTTAAATAGAAGAAAGGATGACAGAAATGCCAGATGATAACCAAGCTCGTCCTCCTGCCGGTTCTGTAAGGGAAGCCGGGCGTTATCCCCTCGATCTGACCGGTCCTCACAGCCACACACTTGTCATTAAGCCTGGTGTGGGTAGTCTAGCCATAGGACCGTCGCAATTGCGGAAGAAGGCAGACCTTCATGTTGCGTCTGATGCGCGCATCGATTGGACCGTATTCGAAGCCTTCGCTACGCCGGCGGGCTCGCCCTGGCCGCGATACCTGATCTATACAGGCAGTGACTCAAGCTTCTTCGACTGGGCGCAGAGTCGTCCCATTGAAGAGATGACGTGGGCTCCGATTCTGCCTGCAGACACGACGGCGGACGCCAGCCGGTCCAATGTGCATGGCTTGCATATCGAGATGGACGAAGTCGGGGGGCATCTGAGCCTGAAGCTTCCGAAAGGGCATTGTCGCCTGAGCGTGTCCGGCGATCTATCACGCTTCTCGGCCACTGGCGATATGCCATCCTCTCTGTCCCTAGCGCCCCGCACCGGCCGACGCAAGAATGATACTCCTTTCGTGCTGCCCGACCTGGGGGATCTGTACCAGGTGACGAGTCTGACGCTGCACAATGCGCCTATGGGACAGCCCATCTCGCTGGAGTGTCTGAACCGGTTCCCAAACCTGAACTCACTGAGCTTGTGGGGGAATTTCTGCGACCTGATCCTGTTGGCTCATCTTGACCGGTTAACGAACCTGGAGCTGCGCTTCATGCCTGAGCTGGGGGACTTGCCGGCTTTGAACGCGTGGCCGCTGCTTGATAGATTCATCGCCTACAATGTGGAAGATGCCGCGGGCAAGCGGCTAAAGCAGCAAATGAAAATGCGCGCTAATACCCGCCCATGGACCGGCTATGCTTCAGTAAGCCAACTGCGAAAGGCGGAGTGGTGGACGACCGAGCTCGGGCGCCCGTTCTCGTCCTGGCCCAAACGTCTAGCCAAGCTGGCTAACGAAGCCTACAACGTTGCACAGGCGGCCTTGGCCCAGGCCCGCAGCTTTGCCGATGCCGAGGCAGCCATTACCGCTTTCACCGTGCGCTTCAATACCCTTAAAGGCATCGAAACCACCGAACGAGAAGACCTTGGCGAAGCGGTGTGGCAGCTCAGCCAGTCCGATCACCAGATCGGCCAGCCTATAACAGAGGAACTGGCCCAACGTTGGTTCGACGCTGCGCGCGATTATTGAATGAAATGAGTTATGAATAGCAAGTAGGCAATTGCTTAGAAAACGATATAGAAGGAATGAATATGAATAAAAAAATCGGCGAGTTTATGACTTGGGCTAATGAGAACGGCTGGGATATAGCCGGAAAATCCGGGTTCGAATTAAATTTAAGTAGTAGTGTTATATCTAGATATAAAGATATCCCAAATGAATTTTTAGATTTTTTACGTAGGGTTAAAAGATGTATTACACCGAACGAGAAGACTTGGTTTAACTGCGAGGATGAGTTCAATAATAGCTCAGACCTTGCATTTAAGTGGAATGAATTTGAGGTGCTGAGTCTAGAAGCTGCAATGGATGATTCTATTTGGAAGTCGCAAATAACGGCGTGGTGGGATAATTATGTGCCAATCGTTATGTCGGTTGAGGGTGGATATTCCTTCTATGCGATTGATTTAACGAATGGGGCTATTGTACGTGGATATGAGCCCGAATTTGAGGAAGTCGATAAAGTAGCAAGCACTCTTGAACAATTTCTTGAATTGATTATGTCGAATTCAATAGAGCTCCAGTGATAAATGAATGAGGATAGTGCGATTAAGCACATCGAGTTCAGAGTTGAAGTTAAGGCTCAATTCAAGTAATGAAAGGACAGGGGCGCCCTGTCCTTTCTTAAATAGAGGAGAAACGGGTGATGAGTTGATGGCTCAACAATGTTTACAGATCGACTCTCAAGGTGCCCAGCATCTTGGCGAATTTCGGATCGTGGTAGGATAAGAAAAGACTTTCTCGTGTATCAAGGGCGGAAATTTGTTCGATATCGTCCACGCCTAACTCAAAATCGAAAATGTTGAGGTTTTCGACGATCCGCTCTTTTCTCACCGACTTTGGAATTACAACGACATCACGCTGAACAAGCCAGCGCAACACGACCTGTGCGACGGATTTGTTGTGTCTTTCTGCGATCGAGGCCAGCACTTGGTTGCCGAACATGTTGTTAAGTCCTTCAGCGAACGGTGCCCATGACTGATGTTGAACTCCCTGCTCTTTCATGAAAGAGGCACTTTCCGTCTGCTGGTAGAACGGGTGCGTTTCGATCTGGTTGACGGCGGGCACGATTTCGTTATGCACGATGAGGTCCATCAGACGGTCGGGC
This sequence comes from Cohnella boryungensis, assembly GCF_042651945.1. Taxonomy (NCBI): domain Bacteria; kingdom Bacillati; phylum Bacillota; class Bacilli; order Caryophanales; family Paenibacillaceae; genus Cohnella; species Cohnella boryungensis. The sequence goes on from NZ_JBHSED010000036.1 coordinate 250,940, forward strand.
AGGAAGTTGCTGACGCCGATCGACTTGATCTTGCCTTCGCGGTACAACTCTTCCATTGCACGCCAAGCACCGTAGTAGTCGCCGAACGGCTGGTGAATAAGATATAGATCGAGATAGTCGAGCTGCAGCTTCTTCAAGGACTTGGAAAAAGCAAGCTTGGCACTCTCGTAGCCGGCATCCTGAATCCAGAGCTTGGTCGTGATGAAGAGCTCCTCACGCGGTACGCCGCTGCGCTTGATTGCGCGTCCAACCGCTTCCTCATTCAGATAACCGGCGGCGGTATCGATCAGGCGGTAGCCGGCCGTTAGCGCTTCGTATACTGCGTTCTCGCACTCTTCAGCATCGGGAATCTGGTAGACGCCGAAGCCGATAATCGGCATTTTCACACCGTTGTTCAATGTTACAGTCTGCATTGTAATTCCTCCCATGGTTCAAATGTAAAACGGCAAACGGCCGCAGATCCCGGAAATCCGACACCACAGTGGGGATTTCACTTACGGCCGATTTGCATTACAATAAGCCTATTACCTTCGTGTTACACGAAGTCAAGCCGTCTTCAAAAGTTTATTTTCCAAGGAGGATTTCACATGCATACGGTCAAAGAAGCCTCCCAGATAACGGGACTCACTGAGCACGCAGTGCGCTTTTATACAGATAAAGGTCTGGTGCCCAGCGTACAGCGCAATCAAAACAACATTCGGATGTTCGACGAAGAATCGATCAACTGGCTGCTTGGCGTCAAATGCCTCAAGCAATCCGGGATGCCGATTGAAGTCATTAAAATGTATGTCGATCTCTGTCTTGAAGGGGATTCGACCATTCCGCAGCGCTGCACACTCATGATGGAACATAAAGAAGAGGCACTTGTTAAGCTCGAAGAAGCCAAACAGCACGTTGCCCATTTGGAACAAAAAATCGACCTGTATCAGGCCATTCTGGAGCACCGCTCTCCAGACACGACCAATCCCGGAAGCTGGGACAAAATTCAGCATATGCATTGTGATGTATTTTACACGCCCTCTGTTCGGAAGGCGTGAGCGTGAAGGACAAGAGCCAGGCGAAAATATTGGTCCAAGCCGGGTACGACTAGCCGGTGCCTGCCTCTTCGGGGGCTTGGTCTTATGCCGTGAATATGATATATGTATAGAAAATAGCTGAACCGATTTTAAGCTAACGGCAGGATGGTTGAATAGATATGTCTACCCCTATCATGGCCACCAAGCTTTATATCCCTGCGCCTCGGCCGGAAGCGGTTCTACGCCCGCGGTTAACCGAAAGACTCGGCAAGGGCTTATACCGCAAGTTTACCCTGATCTCCGCTCCCGCAGGCTATGGCAAAACAACTTTAGCTTGCGAATGGCTTGCCGATTGCGGGCGGCCGGCCGCCTGGCTGTCGCTCGAAGAAGGGGACAATGAACTTACGCGCTTTTTAACCTGTATGATCTTCTCGCTGCAGACGCTTGAGGCGAATATAGGAGAAGGCGTACTGGCTATGCTTCAGACTCCCCAACTGCCGCCGACCGAGTCGATGCTGACCGTTCTTCTTAACGAGATCGCGGCCATTCCGCATCCTTTCGTACTTGTTCTTGACGATTATCATGCGGTAAATTCGAAGCTGATCGACGATGCCGTGTACTTCCTGCTTGAGCATCTTCCCGCTCAGATGCATCTCGTCATGACGACCCGCAAGGACCCGAGTTTTCCGCTGGCCCGATTGCGAGTTCGGGATCAATTGACCGAGCTGCGAGCTGCCGACATGAGATTCACGCTCTCCGAATCCGAAGATTTTTTGAACCGTATCATGGGTCTTAACCTGTCTAGGGATAAAATCATCTCGTTGGATTCACGCACCGAAGGCTGGGTTGCGGGGCTGCATTTGGCTGCGCTTTCCATCCAGGGAGATCATGACGCCGATCGGCTCATTCAGTCTTTCACGGGCAGCCATCATTTCGTGCTGGATTATCTGATAGAAGAAGTCCTGCAGCGGCAACCGGAAGACGTTCAAACCTTTTTGCTGCGAACATCGATCCTCGACCGTCTGTGCGGGGCTCTATGCGATGCCATCGTGCTTGATCTCGCGGTTTCCGGCAAGACAGCTTTAATGGAGCTTGAACGCAAGAACTTATTCGTCGTACCCTTGGACAATGAACGGCGGTGGTATCGTTATCACCATTTGTTTGCCGATTTACTTCGCAGAAGGCTGCAAGAAAGTCTGGACGGAAGCCGTATCGAGGAACTGCATAAACGAGCAAGCGTCTGGTATGAGAACAACGGCTTCGAAGTCGAAGCGTTTCGCCATGCCGTGGAATCCAATGACATCGATCGTACCGCGCGCCTGCTCGAAGGCAAAGGAATGCCGCTGCACCTTCGCGGGGCTGCGGGCATTTCGCTGACCTGGCTGGGGTCGTTGCCTGCCGCGGAATTGGATTGCAGACCCGCGTTGTGGGTGATGTATGGTTCAGCCCTGCTGATTGCGGGCAAGCCGACAGGCGTCGAACACAAGCTGCGAGCGGCAGAGGCGGCCCTGACAGGTGCGGAACAGGACATCGGCGTCAGGGATCTGATCGGACTGATTGCCGCGACTCGGGCGACACTGTCATCCTTGGCGTTGACCGGCAATCCTGACGGAGTTGAACGAAAATTACGGACTGCCGAAGCGACCATGCAAAACACGGGAGAGGGCGACAAGACCGATGAGCTTGTCGGGCTGATTGCGCCTGCAAGCGAGGTGTGGACAAGCGGAAATCAAGGGCTTGAGAATGTAATTGTCTATTCTCGCCGTGCGCTCTCGTATCTGCGACCGGATAATATCCCCGTGCGGACGGCAGCAGCCTGGATGCTGGGCGTCGCTTGCCAGCGGAGCAGAGCTCATTCCGAAGCACGCGAGGCCTATAACGAGGTCATATCGAACAGCCTGGTAATGGGGCATCAACTGATGGCTGCCATGGCCATGATTGGGCTAGGTCAAATGGAGGAAGAGGCAGGTCGGACCCGTTCGGCGGCGGAATGTTATCAAGAGGCACTGCGTCTGGGCGGCGATCTGCCGGTTCAAGCTCTTCGTGAAGCGCAGCTTGGCTTGGAGCGCGTACGCCATAACGGGATGAAGAGCAAGCTGATCGAGCCGCTCAGCCAGCGAGAATTCGAAGTGCTCGAGCTCATAGCCAAGGGGCTCTCGAACAGGGAAATCGGCGAGAAGCTCTTTTTGGCCTTGGACACGGTCAAGGGGTACAATCGCAGGATTTTCGAAAAGCTTCAGGTGCATAGAAGAACGGAAGCAATCGCTCGCGCCGACGAGCTGAATTTGTTCAAGAACACCCGTAAACCACACTAAAGTGTCTACAGGCCCCAATCCTCTTCGAGCTATACTGCTTTTATCAATTAGCCAAGAGGAGATAAACATGAATAAGATTGCAAGAGCGGCAGGGCTGTTGTTTCTGGTGTCGACAGGTGCTTACATGATCGGAAGCGGGCTTCTGAACCCGGTTCTCAATCAACCGGATTTCCTCTCCAATCTGTATCCGGACTCGACAAACGCGGTTTGGGGATCGTTGCTTGAATTGATTAACGCCATGGCGGTGGCGGGGATTGCCATGCTTCTGTATCCAATCTTAAAGAAGCACAATGAAGCGTTCGCAGCGGGATACTTCGCATCGCGGATTCTGGAGTCTGCGCTGCTTATCCTAAGCGCAATCTGTCCGCTTATCCTTATCGAGCTTAGCGGAAGTTACATCTCCGCAGGTACGCCCAAGGATTCTTACTTTCAAACGATAGGCCATCTACTGATAGACGCGCATTCTGTGCTGTTTCAAATAGCCATGCTCGTGCTGAGCTTAGGCAGCTTGTTGCTTTGTCATATACTCTATCGATCAAGGCTGGTTCCGCGATTATTGGCGGTCATCGGTTTCATCGGGTATGCGGCATTGTTGGCGAGCAGCTGTCTGGCGATCCTCGGCCAAGAAATCGGACCCGTTCTGTATGTTCCGGGGGCAGTATTCGAAATCGCGTTTCCCGTTTGGATCATTGTCAAAGGATTCAATGTTCGCAAGGAGGAAATCTGATCAAACAAATTGCAGGCCTGGCTTCTGTTAATCGATCCATTCCCACACAGCGTCCCTTAGCGGGACGTTTTTTTTCTATTAAAGGATAAGACCCAGTCCTCCTTGATCCTCATCTGATCGGAATGGAAAGATAAGTTAAAAATATGGAGATAAATCTATAGTTTATCCGGTTAACTTGTATGCGCTTACAAATTATAATTTACAGGGAAAGGAGGTGGAAGCGTTAATTTCTCGGCATAGGGCAAGACCAGGTTTTGTTCTGCAAGAGAAACAACAGACACACAGCATGCAGGAGAGCAGTACCCATTCCCAACACTTTAAGGAGGAAGATTATGTTTAAGCTTAAAAAGAAATTTCTTCTCACATTTTTGGCCGCTTCCATGAGCTTCAGCTTGTTCGCGGCAACCTCAAGCGCAGCGACCGACTACTGGCAAAATTGGACAGATGGCGGCGGAACCGTTAACGCGGTGAACGGGTCCGGAGGAAATTACAGCGTGAACTGGTACAACACCGGGAATTTCGTTGTCGGCAAGGGCTGGAATACAGGATCGCCGACGCGAACCATCAACTACAATGCCGGCGTATGGGCGCCGTCCGGCAACGGGTATTTGACTCTTTACGGATGGACGAGAAACTCGCTCATCGAATATTACGTCGTGGACAGCTGGGGCACTTATCGGCCTACCGGAACGTATAAAGGCTCCGTGTATAGCGACGGGGGCACCTATGACATCTATACGTCCATGCGCTATAATGCGCCGTCTATCGACGGCACGCAAACGTTCCAACAGTTCTGGAGCGTCCGTCAGTCGAAGAGAGGGACGGGTAGCAACGTTGCGATCACGTTCAGCAACCATGTCAACGCATGGGCAAGCAAAGGCATGTATCTGGGAAGCAATTGGTCGTTCCAGGTGCTGGCGACGGAGGGCTATCAAAGCAGCGGGAGCTCCAACGTAACGGTGTGGTGACAAGGGGGAGCGTTAGACTCTGCCCTCAAGGCTGAGAAGTCGGCCGATCATTGATATTGCTAAGGCCTGCCGGCTTCACAGCCGGCGGCCTTCTTCTAGATAGGCCGCCATGGTCTCACTGGATTCCTATCCCTTATAAGTCCAGCGGTATGATGTCAAGTCCCTCATTCGTTAGAAATGGAAATTTTCTTGGCAGTTAAGCCACGCAGCCGAGGAAAAAGGGCACATCAAACTAAA
>NZ_JBHSED010000037.1:0-9626 GCF_042651945.1 Cohnella boryungensis
TTTAGTTTGATGTGCCCTTTTTCCTCGGCTGCGTGGCTTAACTGCCAAGAAAATTTCCATTTCTAACGAATGAGGGACTTGACATCATACCGCTGGACTTTAACTTTGTGCGATATAACTATCGTACAAGGGAGTTCCGTTGGGTACAATGAATAAAACGAATGACTGTACCGGTACAGCTGGAGGGAACATGAACAAGTTTTATCGCATTGCCGACGATCTTGAAGAGGGAATTCGGAACGACCTGTACCGCGAAGGCGCAAGACTGCCCTCTGTACGGGAGCTTAGCCAAGCTTACGCATGCAGCAAAAGCACGGCCATCCAGGCGCTTAGGGAGTTGGAGAGCAGGAAGGTGGCGTACGCGGTTCCCAGAAGCGGCCATTATGTATTGAAAAAGTCGATTCGGTCTCAAGCGGCGCCGAGGGGGGAGTATGATTTTGCGACAAGCGCGCCCGACTGGAATCCTTTTCCCTATGCGGAGTTCCAAGCCTGCATCCGTAAGGCCATGGATATCTATCAGCAGGAACTGTTCGGCTACGGAACGCTGAAGGGGCTGCCGTCGCTGCTTAAAGCGGTTCGCCGCCAATTGGAGAACCATCAGGTGTTCGCCAAGGAGGAGCGTTTGATCGTGACCTCGGGCGTTCAGCAGGCGCTGTTTATTCTCATGTCGATGCCTTTTCCCAACGGCAAGGAAACGATTCTGGTGGAGCAGCCCAGCTACCATCTGGTGATCGGTTACCTGAATCAGTTCGGATTAAAGGCGGAGGGCGTCGAAAGAACGGCTCAGGGCCTGGATCTCGTGCGGCTGGAGGAGCGCTTCGGCGCGGGGGACGTCAAATTTTTCTATACGATGCCCCGGTTCCACAATCCGCTTGGCAGCTCTTATTCCACAGCGGAGAAGCGGGCGATTCTGAAGCTTGCGGAGAAGTACGATGTCTATCTTGTCGAGGACGATTTTCTGGCGGATTATGAGACGGACGGCAAGGCGGACCCAATCTATAGCTATGATAGCCACGACCGCGTCATTTACTTGAAAAGCTATTCGAAAATCATGTTCCCTGGGCTGCGGATCGGAATCGCCGTGCTGCCTCCTGCGTTAATGCCTGTATTTCAGCAGTACAAGACCTACATTCATATCGACAGCTCGATGATCTCTCAGGCCGCTCTGGAGATTTATATTCAAAGCGGCATGTTCGAGCATCATAAGAACAGGATCAAGCAGGCTTATCTCCAACGGGCGAGCGCTCTGAACGAGGCCGTGCGCGCCATGGTCCGGGAGCTGCCGGATAGCCTGGCTGTTGCAGAGCCTACGCAATGCATGCACACGCATCTCGTGCTGGACAGGCGCGTGAACGTGAACCAGTTGATCGAGCGCGCCAAGCGCGACAAGGTGGTTATCGAGACGGCGAATCTGAACTACTTAACCGATTTCCCCAGGATCAAGATGATTAAGCTGAATGTATCTCTGGTGCCGACCGAACGGATTGCGGAAGGGATACGGAAACTGACGAAAGCGATTCGATTGTAAATTGGGAATGCGCGCAAGCTTGCTCCTGGCGCACATTTCTGTTATTGTTGATATTAACAAAATGTTATTATCAAAATAATACGAAGATAGCAACGGAGAATCGGGCAGCGCCCGATTCCGGTGAAGGACGGAGGGAAAGGGAATGAAGAGGATTTGGCGCGACTGGAATGCATACGAGATGGCTTGGCTGGGCCTGTTCTCCGGGATCGCGATTGTCTTGACCGTCATCATGAAGGATACGTTGTTCGGATTTACGGTCTTCCTTACCGGCGTGCTATGCGTCGTGCTTGCGGCCAAAGGCAAGCTGATGACGTACGTATTCGGCATGTATAATACGTTCGGATATGCCTATCTGGCGTACAACAACGGTTTGTTCGGAGAAGTGATGCTGAATCTGCTGTTTTTCGTCCCTATGAACGTGATCGGATTTGTTCTCTGGAAGAGGCATCGGCACGGCGACAAGCTGGCCATGAGGCAGTTGAATCGAAGCGGCTTGCTTCTTGCGGCCGTCGTGAGCCTTGCAGGCAGCCTGTCGCTAGGGCTCGGATTGTCGTTTATCCCGGAGCAAAACTCGCCCTATATCGATGCGCTGACGACCGTCTTATCGATCACGGCAACCTTCCTTATGGTCAGAAGGTTCAAGGAGCAATGGCTGGTGTATATCGTCTTGAATCTGTTCACGGTGCTTCTATGGGTTATCCGTACGTTGGACGGCAGTCCGGACGGCATGCTGATGATCGTCATGTGGAGCGCGTATTTAGTGAATGCCCTGTATGGCTACTACATTTGGAACAAAGGGGCGAAGGAGGCCGCGTCATGAAGACCTTGGGATTAACGTTGGGGAAGTTCGCTTCTCTGCACAAGGGGCATCAATTCATGTTTGATACGGCGCTGAAAGAGGTCGACGAGCTGATCGTCGTCATCTACGACACCCAGGTGACGACAATTCCTCTTCATGTCCGGGCTGGCTGGATTCGCAAGCTCTATCCGACGGTTCGGGTGATTGAGGCTTGGGACGGCCCGGACGGCTACTCCAACGATCGGGAGCATGAAATTCGGGAGGAGCAGTATATTCTTGGCTTGCTGAAGGGAGAGCAGGTGACGCATTTCTATTCCAGCGAATTTTACGGTGAGCATATGAGTCTGGCCTTGGGCGCGGTGGATCGGCGAGTGGACGAGGAGCGCAGGCTTGTTCCGATCTCGGCGACGAGGATTCGGGAGAATCCCTACGAGAACAGGCGATTCCTCAGCGATATCGTGTACAGGGATCTCATCACGAAGGTTGTCTTCGTCGGAGCGATGTCGACGGGGAAGTCTACGCTGACGGAGGCGCTGGCCAAGCGGTACGGCACGACCTTCGCCAGCGAGTACGGCCGCGACTACTGGACTGAGCATCAAGTGGACCGGAGAATCGGCTTGGAAGCCTTCGACGAGATTGCTGTCGGCCATCTGGAGCGGGAAGAGAAGGCGTTACTGGACGCGAATCGGTATCTGTTCGTCGATACCAACGCCATCACAACCTATATGTTCGCGCTGGATTACCATGGGCGGGCACCGGAATTGCTGACTCGAATCGCCCTGGAGAACGCCGGACGCTACGATCTGTATTTTCTGTGCGAGGACGACATCCCGTATGACGATACCTGGGATCGCAGCGGCGATCAGAAGCGCAAGGTATTCCACAAACAGATCATCGCGGATCTGAAGGAGCGTCGAATTCCTTACATTCCGCTCAAGGGGAGCCTGGAAGAGCGCATGCGCAAGGTGGATGAGGTGCTGGCGGAATTTGCGCCGTTCGCCAACTATTACGGCAAGCTTGCCTTGCAAGAATAGAGGAGGTGGGATCGTGGAAATGCGGGATGGCAACGGATTGACGGAACGCGAGTTCATGGAGCGGTACAAGGCGGAGGATTACGAGCGTCCCTCGGTGGCTGCGGACATGGTCATCTTCACCGTGACGGACAGGAGCGAAGACAACTACCGCAAGCTGCCCGAGAAGGAAATGAGGGTGCTGCTCATCCAGCGGGGAGGACATCCTTTCCTGGGGAAGTGGGCCCTTCCGGGCGGCTTCGTTCGACCGAACGAAACGACGGAGCAGGCTGCGGCCAGGGAGCTGCAGGAAGAAACCGGCGTGCGGAATGTTTATTTGGAGCAGCTATACACCTTCAGCGATATTGGAAGAGATCCGCGGACATGGGTCATGAGCTGCTCCTATATGGCCTTGATCGATAGCAGCCAGCTTCGCCTGAAGGCGGGGGACGATGCGGCCAATGCCGCCTGGTTCAAGGTATCCTACCGGCAGCTGAGCGAGCGGAAGGAGCTCCTCGCAGGCAGGAGGACCAGCTTTCGGAGACATGAGCTTAAGCTCAGCTCGGACCACGGCGAGCTGACGGCTGTCGTGGAACGCGCGATGACCTCATCGGAAGCTACGAGCGGAACGTCATTTACGGTTCTATTCAACGATGGACTGGCGTTCGATCATGCGAAGCTGATCGCTTACGCCATCGAACGGCTGAGGGGAAAGCTCAACTACACGGATCTTGCGGTGCATCTGATGCCCGAGCTGTTCACGATGACGGAGCTTCAGCAGGTGTACGAGGTCATTCTGGACAAGGAGCTGCTGAAGCCGGCCTTTCGCCGCAAGGCGGCGGATCTGGTCGAGGAATCGGATCAATATACGGAAAATGCGGGACACCGTCCTTCCCGGCTGTATCGAAGAAAACAGGAGGAATGATCATGATCTACAATATTGATAGCTTGCGAGACGAGTGTCGCAAGGGAAGAACGTTCAAGTATGTGTTCTTCTGGGGCCACACTCCGCCCGAGGACGGAAGCGTAACGAAGAGCTGCTTCAGTCAGTGGTGGATGGAGCCGTTCCGGGTAGAGGGGACGGAGTACTCTTGCTCAGAGCAGTACATGATGGCGGAGAAGGCGCGATTGTTCAAGGATGACGAGATGCTCGATGCTATCTTGCGTGCGCAGCATCCCAAAGAAATGAAAGCCTTTGGACGCGCCGTGAGAAATTTCGATAAGGATATTTGGGATAGCCGATGCTATGGCATCGTCCTGAGAGGAAGCATGGCGAAGTTCTCGTCCCATCCGGGAATGGGAGACTATCTGAAATCAACGAAAAATCGGATCTTGGTGGAAGCCAGCCCGCGAGACCGAATCTGGGGCATCGGCATGGGACAAAACAATCCGGCTGCGGAGAACCCCTTGCTATGGCGAGGGCGGAACCTGCTGGGGTTCGCGTTGACCGAAGCCCGCGATGCATTGCTGGCGGAAGAAGGGAACTAGAATGAATCGGAAAGAAATCGCGCAGGCGACCCTGCGCATTCAGCAACAAGGCTATTACGAGCTTGATGGGGATAGAATCGAGTTCGCTCCGCAACAGCGGCATTCCGAGGAGAACAGCCGATTGATCGCTCCCGAAGAAGGAGCCGCTGCGGTCGCAGACGTTCAGACGCCGTCCGCGGCGCCGCAGGCCAGGCGTTCCGTTGCCAACGAGGCAACCGTTAAAGCGATATTAAATGAGGTTGCGGCCGGGAGATCCGGGATCGGGGTGTTAAACTTCGCCAGCGCCAAAAATCCGGGCGGCGGTTTCCTGAACGGAGCGATGGCGCAAGAGGAAAGCCTTGCCGCCTCCAGCGGACTGTACGGCACGCTGCTTCGCAACGAGGGTTATTATCGCGCGAACCGGGCATGCGAGTCGATGATGTATACCGACTATGCCATCTACTCCCCGGAGGTTGTGTTTTTCCGCGACGAGCGCTTCAACCTGATGAAACGGCCGATTACGGCTTCTGTCTTGACACTGCCCGCTGTGAACTATGGCCAGGTGATGTTGAAGGGAGAAGATCGCGTACAGGCGGAGCGCGTTATGAAGGCGCGCATGCGGCTGGCATTGGCGCTGTTCGCGCATGAGGGGAACAGGTGCTTGATATTGGGAGCTTACGGCTGCGGAGTGTTTCGCAACGATCCGGTCCAGGTGGCGGGCTGGTGGAAGGAGCTGCTGGACGCGGAGGGCTATGGTACGTTGTTCGAGGAAATCAGATTTGCAGTTCTGGATACCTCGAAGGAAGGCAAGTGCATTCGCGCCTTTGAGCAAGAGTTTGGCTAATGCCAGGCAGGAGAAATGAGATAAAAGCGACTAAGGGCGACGATGTCGAGGGATCTTTGAACTCGCGAGGGAATTGCGCCTATGCGGCTGCGAAATAATTGTATAGGATACAACTAGTTGGGACAATAATGAGGGATATTGCAAGATTAATTGCATTTGCTGCAACTAAGCTCAGCGAATTTGCTCTTGTTCATGTGTATCGTAATGATTAGTTGCACTTATTGCAATTCTTTCCGAGAGAGAGGCTATGTGGCGAGAGTTTAGCTGCAGGAATTGCAATTAAATAGACCGTCAACGGCTGGCCCTTCGGGGTATAGCCCCTCGAAGCAGTCCAAGGGCAATCCGGGGTCACGGGGTCACGGAGCACCGGCCGGAATTTCCGCCTGAACGAATTTCGTGTTAAGATGGGACCATGTCCGGCTGTAAGCTTGGACCAACCTAATCTTATCTTTCAGGAGGGAATTCACATGTCTTTTACGCTTCAACCGGGTCAATCCGCCGTAGATTTCTCGCTGCCGGCTACGGACGGCCGCACGTATACGCTCGGGGACTTCGCAGACGCCAAAGGCCTGGTCGTATTCTTCACCTGCAATCATTGTCCTTACGTGATGGGTTCGGATGAAGTCACCCGCAGCACAGCGGAGAAGTTCGCTCCCCATGGCATTCGTTTCGTAGGCATCAACTCCAACAGCGTCGCGACCAAGCCGGATGATTCGTTCGAGCATATGGTGCAACGAATGGAGGAGCAGAAGTTCCCTTGGGTCTACCTTCACGATGAGACGCAAGCAGTCGCCAAAGCCTACGGGGGTCTGCGTACCCCGCACTTCTTCGTCTTCGATGCCGACCGCAAGCTTGTCTATACGGGGCGCGGCGTGGATCAGCCTCGCGATACCGGCAAGATGACGGTCAACGATCTGGACAACGCCCTGTCCGAGCTCGTTGCCGGGAAGCCAATCTCGGTGCCTCTGACCAACCCGATCGGCTGCAATGTGAAGTGGGACGGCCAGGATGAGCACTGGATGCCCGTAGAAGCTTGCGATCTGGTGTAGTTCAGTAGCGATACCGAAGGGAATTCTTGCGGCCGCAACGGGTTTCGGAAGGTAAATGAGCTTATCGCCATAACAAATGCCCCTCGCGGCAACAGGGTTATCGTACACCTGTTGTCGCAGGGGCATTTTCATTTTACATGGAGCTGTCTGATCGTCGGGACGGGCTTAAGCTTGCGGCAAATGGCCCAGCAAAGCCTTGAACGCACCCAGGCTGCGAGGCGGCTCAGAGCGCTCCTGCAGCGCTTGGGGCAAAGTCCGCCACAGCTCGTACAGCATCGGAAGCTCCAGCCCAAGCTCGTCGATTCGATGCTCCTGCGCGAATACTTCTGCGGGCGTGCCCTCTATTACGCATTCCCCGCCATTGAGCACGAGTATCCAGTCGGCCCACGAATAAGCCAGATTCATGTCATGGGTCGCCATGGCGACGGTTACGCCTTCGGCATGAGCGCGATCCAGCTCCGCGAGCAGTTGCCGCTCCGAGAGCCTGTCCAGGTAGGCGGTCGGTTCATCCAGAAGCAGAAGCTCCGGCTTCAGCACCAGCACGCCCGCGAGAGCGACCCTCTTCTTCTGGCCGAGGCTCAGGTGATGAATGGGTAGCCTGGCGATGGAGGAGAGGCCCATCGTCTCTATGATCTGTTCGGTGCGCAGACGAATGTCCGGCTCCGGCACGTCGGCATTGCGCAAACCGTACGTAATGTCCTCATAGGGCGTGTTGAGAATTAATTGATGCTCCGGGTCCTGGAACACCAATCCGACCTGGCGCCTAAGCCTGCGGAGAGAAGCGCCGTCATAAGCCAGCCCCTCCCTGCGCCAGCTCAGCTGTCCCGATTGCGGACGATGAAGTCCGATTGCGTGCAGGAACATCGTCGATTTGCCGGAGCCGTTGGCCCCGCAGATCGCGATTTTGCGCCCTTCGGGCAGGCGGAGCGACAGTCCGCGCAGCGCGTCCGAATCCGTGCCTGAATAGCGGTAATGAAGCTTGTCGAATTCCATTATAGCGGCCATACGAAGCCCTCCCATCGAAGCCAAATCTCGACCGCCGCCAGCAGCGGCAAGCCGATGCAGATTTCCGCGCGCCGAGGCCGGGAGAGGCTTGCGCCCTCGTAAGGGGCCAGCCGGATATCATCGGTGAACCCCCGCGCGGTTAGTCCTCGGGCGAGGCCGTGATAACGCTGCATCGTGGCGGCGAATAGGCGGGTAACAAGCATGGCGGTGTCGCGCAGCTTGCGTTTAAATCCCGAATGCCCCCCGCGCGCGCGCTGGGCCATCGTCATCTCCCTGGCCGTCTCCAGCAGCAAGAACAGAAAGCGGTACATGATCAGCATCAGCTCGATGACCAGAGAGGGGATGCCGATCTTGCGAAGCACCTGGAACAATTGCGCCATCGGCGTGGTCAGAATGACGAACAGCATCGCCGACAAGCAAGCCGTCGCCCGGAACAAAACCTGGACGGCGGTATGCAGGCCGGAATCCGACCATGCGAGCGAGCCTTCGCGAAGCTCGATCGCAAGCGCGGGAAGGCTGGCGGCGAAGAACAGAAGGGCGCTTCCGAACAGCGCCGCATAGTACTTCAAGGGGATTCTCGCGTAGCCGATCGTCCAGAGGAGCATCCATCCCGTCAAGAGAAGCTGAACGGGGGGATGGGAGGCGTAAGCGAGCGCGATGGCAACCGCTGCGAAGCCGCACTTCCATAACGGAGAGATAGAGCTTAAAGCGTTGCGGTAAGAAAGAGTGTCAATCGTTCGGATCATAGAGAGTTGTCTTTGTCTCGATTCGAGGTTTTATTCTTGGACTTGCCCTTCAGGTACCCAATCGCATAGCCGATCACTCCGGCGCCCAGCGCGGCTTGCAAGGCGAACAGCATGCTTTCGGTTTCTCCCGGCAGCTCGAAGAAGGAGGAGAACCAAGGCTCGTAGGTCGGGTGGATTTCCGTGATAACGGCTTCCGCCGCATCGTCCGCTCCTCCGAATTCGCCGTTGACGAACAACAACGGAATCAAGGCGAGAAGAATGACGGCTGCTACGATCAGAACGTTTTTCGTTGCTGTTTTCAAGATTGTCGTGCTCCTTTCATTTTGCGCTGCAGCAGCGACAGTTCTTCAGTATTGTACGATAGCAGCCAGTTCCAGATCAGTACGGTAAGCAAGCCCTCGCTAATGGCCAACGGAATTTGCGTCACGGCGAAAATGCCGCCGAATTTGGCGAAGGAGGCGAGAATGCCGCCGCTCTCAGCCGGAAATGCCATTGCCAGCTGCAACGAAGTAACGATATACGTGAACAAATCGGCAATGGCCGCAGCGAAGAAAATCGCCAGCTTTTGTTTGCCGGTGGAGTTCATCAGCCATCTATAGACGGCATAGCCCGCGAATGGACCGCAGACCGCCATCGAGAACGCATTGGCGCCTAAGGTCGTAATGCCGCCGTGCGCCAGCAGCACCGCCTGGAACAGCAGGACGACGGAGCCGAGAACGCTCATCGGCAGCGGGCCGAACATCACGGAGCCCAGTCCGGTTCCGGTCGGGTGGGAGCTGCTTCCCGTTACGGAAGGAATCTTCAAGGCGGACAGGACGAAGGTGAAGGCCCCCGCGACTCCCAGCATCAGCTTGAGCTCCGGGGTTTCCCGGGTAATGATCGCCAGCTTGCGTACGCCAAGCGCGAAGAACGGAATAAAGGCGACCCACCAGAATACCGCCCAGCCTACGGGCAAGAACCCTTCCATAATGTGCATCGCATGCGCGGTTTGCGGCGAGTTGACGGTCAAGTAGAGCGTGAAGCCGGCAACCAGCAGCACCGTAGCGAGCAGCTTTTTGTCTTTCCTTTTCATGCATGCCTCTCCTCGTATAGTATCTTTTGAAAGCATCTTTAAGTCAGTTTCCAGTCCCCGAGGGGCTGGAAAGGAACTTTTGAAATTTCCAGCGAATCGCTCCTTG